>NZ_CDWWEW010000187.1:0-9848 GCF_977966315.1 Frankia sp. CeRuru1 | reverse complement strand
GCCGTAAACCTCTAGCTCACCGAGTCGTAAACCGCGGAGGCGCGGCGAGCAACTCTCCCGGTGACACCATCGCGGCCTGCGTGACCACCCGGCCTGGGTACCTGGGCCAGTCGGTGGCCTACCACCAGGAAGATCAAAATGCAGGGAGATCAGGATGTGGCACGATGAGCAGGGCCGGGACACCCAGCGGGGTGCCCCGGCGAACTCCGCGGCAGGCATCCCGGCAGGGCCCGTGCCTGCAACAGGCCGGCCGGCCGCCGGTCGTCCGGCCCGCGCGGCGGCACGTCGGCGGCGAACCGCCGCGGTCGCGTGCCTCGGGACACCGTTCGCAGCCCTGCTGGCGGTCCCGCTTTATGCGCAGGATGAGCCACGGCTGGCCGGGGTGCCGTTCTTTTACTGGTATCAGCTTGCCTGGGTGCCCTTAAGCGCGCTGCTGACCGCCGCCGCTTGGCGGCTGCACAGCCGGGGGACGGCGCCGGAAGGCCTGCGATGATCCGGTTCACCGACCGGGCCCGCGCGGCGCTCCGCGAGGGCGAGGTAGTCGTTTTTGACTGGGCCCCGCTGGGGCTGTGCTGCGCCTGCACCGGTCAACTGTGGTTGCGCACCGCGCCGCGGGCGCTCGTGCCGCGGCACCGGGGCTTCCGCCCGGTGGACGCGGATCCCGGTGGCAGCGCCGTAGCCCATCCACTCGCCTATCCGTTCCTCCTGGGCCGCGATGTCACAGTCGACTGCCGCTCGCGGCTCGGCTTCCGGCACTTCAGCACCGACCTGCCGCCCGATGTCGGGCTCGCTGACCTGCTCGGCCGGGCCGCTCTCGCCAAAGGACGCCTCGTATGACTACCCGTCTCGATACTGCCGGAACCGGCCTTCCGCCTGGCGGCGGTCGTGGGCCTGGCCCTGGCCGGAGGACCGGCCGGCTCCGTTCGATAGCCATCTGGACCACGGTGTCGGCGGCCGGCGCGATCAGCTGGGCTGTGCTCGCGATGTCCCGCCACGAGTCGATCTCTGCGGCGTGGATCCTGCTCGCCGGCCTGGGATCCTTCGCCATCGCCTACCGCTTCTACGCCCGGTTCATCGCAAACCGGGTGCTGCGGGTGGATGACAGCCGGGCGACGCCGGCCGAACGCCTCGACAACGGCGTCGACTACCAGCCGACCGACCGGCGGGTCCTGTTTGGCCACCACTTCGCTGCCATCGCCGGGGCCGGTCCGCTCGTCGGCCCGGTGCTCGCCGTACAGATGGGGTATCTGCCCGGGACGATCTGGATCATCGCCGGTGTTATTTTCGCCGGTGCCGTGCAGGACATGGTGACGTTGTTCTTCTCCATGCGGCGGGACGGCAAGAGCCTGGGCCAGATGGCGCGCGACGAGATCGGCCCGGTGGGCGGGACGGCGGCACTGGTGGCTGTCTTCGCCATAATGATCATTTTGCTGGCGGTGCTGGCGCTTGTCGTGGTGAACGCGCTCGCCGCCTCTGCATGGGGCACCTTCTCGATCGCAATGACCATCCCGATCGCCCTGTTCATGGGCATCTACCTGCGGGTGCTGCGACCCGGCCGGGTCGCTGAGGCCACCGCCGTCGGTGTCGCCGGACTGTTCGCGGCCCTTGTCGGCGGCCGCTGGATCCAGGACTCCGCCCTCGCCTCCGCCTTTACACTCAGCCCGAAGGCACTGGTCGCCTGCCTCGTCGGCTACGGCTTTGTCGCCTCGGTGCTGCCGGTGTGGCTCCTGCTCGCGCCCCGCGACTACCTCTCGACCTTTATGAAGGTCGGCACCATCGGGCTGCTCGCCATCGGCGTTCTCGTCGAATTTCCGGTACTTCAGGCGGACGCAATCAGTACTTTCGCGACCAGGGGAAACGGGCCGGTGTTCGCCGGCAGCCTGTTCCCATTCCTCTTCATCACCATCGCCTGCGGTGCCCTGTCCGGATTCCACTCCCTCATCGCCTCCGGCACCACGCCGAAGATGATCCAGAAGGAGTCCCAGGTCCGGCTCATCGGTTATGGGGCGATGCTGACCGAGTCCCTTGTCGCACTGATGGCGCTGATCGCGGCGGCGGTGCTCAGCCCGGGCCTCTACTACGCCATGAATGCGCCCGGTGGGGTCGTCGGCAAGACCGCGGCGTCGGCTGCGTCCGCGGTCACCAACCTCGGTTTCACCATCACCCCGGACGCCCTCGACTCCGCGGCCCGGGCCGTCGGCGAATCGACGCTGGTAGCCCGCACCGGAGGTGCACCGACGCTCGCTGTCGGCATGTCCAACATCCTTTCAGGCGCATTCGGGGGCGGTCGCCTCGCCGCCTTCTGGTACCACTTCGCGATCATGTTCGAGGCATTGTTCATCCTGACCACTGTCGACGCCGGCACCCGGGTCGGCCGATTCATGTTGCAGGACATGCTCGGGAACGTGTGGAAGCCAATCGGCCGGGTGAGCTGGTGGCCCGGGGTCTGGCTGAGCAGCGCGCTGGTGGTCGGCACCTGGGGCTACTTCCTCTGGACCGGGGCAACCGACCCGCTCGGCGGCATCAACCAGCTGTTCCCGCTGTTCGGGATGGCCAACCAGATGCTTGCCGCCATCGCATTGGCGGTCGTCACCACCCTGTTCGTCAAGAGTGGGCGAGCGCGGTGGGCCTGGGTGCCCGGCGTCCCGCTCGGCTGGGATGTCGCCGTCACCTTCACCGCGGCCTGGCAGAAGGTTTTCTCGGACGATCCCAAGCTCGGCTTCTTCGCCCAACGGCACCGCTATGCCGACGCGCTCGACGAAGGCAGGGTTCTGGCGCCCGCGAAGAGCATCAGCGACATGCACAAAGTCGTCCAGAACTCGACCTTGGATGGCATCATGGCGATAGTGTTCGCCCTGCTGGTGCTCGTCGTGCTCGCCGATGCGGTACGGGTGTGCATACGGGCTGTCCGCACCCGGGTGCCGATACCCACCACCGAAGCGGACTATGTAGCTTCCCGTTTTGTCGCGCCCGGGGGATTGTTGGCGACCGCTGAAGAGCGCCGGCTGCTCGCGGACGCAGCCCAGGCGGCCGTGGCCCCTCAGCCCGAGCCCGTCACACCGCCGCTGCGCCGCTGACAACATCCCACGAAAATGGCGAGAGTTGAATCTGTTTGCGCCGAGGCAAGCTGGCGACGGCCATCAGGCCGGAACCCGCTCGTCCCGGCGCAAACAGTCAGCGCGGCGGCGGCGTCGGTGCGGCCCTCAAGCTAACCAGACAGGCCGTGCCCGTCGGCGGCGTCGACGAACACGTACGAGGGTGTTCCCGGTGACGACGCGCTGCCGCATCCCGGCCGCCCCGGAAGGCGATCGCCTCGCTCGCCACTACCTCGGCCCGCTCCGGCGGGCAGGGCGACGCGTACTGCCCCAGGGCACCCCCTCCGGGGAGGACGACATCCTGCCATTGATCTTCTTCGGGTAGAGGCTGACTATCTTTAGGTCATGCCCACCAGAGGCCAACGTATCGATCGGAGCACCTCTACAGGACCAGGTCAGCCCCTGGAAGGCGGAACGCCGGCCAGCCAACAGACACACAAGATCAAATTTGTTGAGAAGTTCGGGCTAGGGTAGTTGGGGGGGAATCATCGGGATACGAGGGGGCTGGCTGTAGTGACGGACTCGGGCGAGCGCGACTGGGCGGGCGGGCAGTGGTGGAAGACTCTCGCGGAGGAACGCAGCCCGGTCGACCTCAGGACCGACCAGCCGCATTCCGCTCGGATGTACGACTACTACCTCGGTGGGAAGGACCACTTCCCCGCCGATCGGGAGGTCGCCGAACAGGTGCTGGCCACGTCCCCGAATGCGCGGACCGCCGCCAGGCAAAACCGGGCGTTCATGACGCGGGCCATCCGCTACCTCACCAGCGAGGTCGGGATCCGCCAGTTTCTTGACATCGGCACCGGCATCCCTACCAGCCCGAACCTGCACGAGGTCGCCCAGGGCATCGCCCCGGACGCCCGGATCGTCTACGCCGACAACGACCCGATCGTCCTCACTCACGCCCGAGCCCTACTCGCCAGCACCCCCGAGGGCCGCACCGCCTACCTCGACGCGGATCTGCGCGACCCGGAGCGCATTCTGGCCGCCCCGGAACTGCGCGACACCCTCGATTTCACCCAGCCGATCGCCCTGTCCGTGATCGCGATCTTCCACTTCATCCCCGACTCCGACGACCCGCACGGCATTCTCCGTCGCTTCGTCGACGTGCTTCCGTCCGGCAGCTACCTCGTTCTCACCCACGGCACCGGCGACTTCGACCCCACGTTGCTGGTGGCGGCCGAGGCCTACCGGCAACGGGGGATTTCCACCCAGCTACGCAGCCGTGCCGAGGTCGAGCGTCTGTTCACCGGGCTGGAGCTGGTCGACCCGGGGGTGGAGGTGGCACACCGCTGGCGGCCCGATGACACCGTGCCCGCTGACCTGACCGACGCCCAGGTCAGCTGCTACGGCGCCATCGGGCGGAAAGCGTAGCCGGGCCGGCTCGCGCTTCGGGAATGGTCAGGCACGGTGGATCAGGATGTCGCCGTCGCCGGTACGGGCGCGCACCTCGACGGTCTCGTCGGTGGGCGCGGGGGCGTGGATGGCGGTCAGTTCGCTGTGCACACCGCCGCGTCCCGAGCGGACGTCCAGCAGGGCGGCGGTACCTTTCCGTACTCCCACTTCGAGCCGGCCGGAACCGGATACGAGCGCGACTGCGCCGCGCACCACTTCGCCGATCCGCACGCTGCCCGAGGCGGTCCTGGCCTCGACCCCCGCCAGCGCGCGGTCGACGGTGATGGCACCGGAGGCAGTGATCAGCCGCGCGTCCCCCGTCACCTCACCGATGGTGACGCCCCCGTTGGCCGTCTTGACTACCGCCGAGCCATCGATCTCGCGGATCCGGATCATGCCGTTCGAGGTCTTGATCTCGGTGTGCCCGGTCGTGCGGCCCACGGACACGTTCCCGTTGGCGGTCCCCAGCCGGAGCCTGCCGGTCTGGTCAAGGTCAATGTCGCCGGTGGCGGTGTGGAAGCTGGAATCGCCCAGGCGGCCCGTGCTCTGGATGTTGGTCATCGAGCTCGCGTCGACCCGCGAACCGGTGGGCAGCTCGACTGTCACGGTGACGGAGCCGTCCGGCCCGGACAGCGAGCGGGCCTTCTTCCTGGGTGCTCTGAGGTGAAGCTTCCCTTCGTCGTACTCGATGAGGGTCTCTCGCGCCGTCTGAACGTCGGTGTCGTGCGACGGGTCGCTCGGGCTTACCTCCACGACCGTGTCGGCGCGGTCGCTCGCGTTGATCCGGACGTGGCCGGTCCCGAGTTCGATGACGGCGAGGATCGGCTCGGGGGTGCGGAAAGTCGGCATGATGATCTCCTTGTGGCGTCGTCAGCCCGGGCGTGGCTTGCCCGGGCGCGGTGAACGCTGGCGCGGTGAACGCGGTGAACGCTGGCGTGGCTAGCGCACCCAGCCGCTGTAACGCCGCCCCATCTGCTGGCCTGCGTGCGGACCGGTGCGCCGTCCCGCGGCACCAGGGTCGAGCGCGGCGGAGACGGCGTGCACCAGCCAGGCGTTGACGGACAGTCCTTCGTGCTCGGCCGCTTCATCGATGCGCGGTCTGAGACGCTCGGGGACGCGTAGCGTGATCCGCGAGGTACGTCCCTCGTCGTCTTCTGGAGCGGCGGACGGTTGCCTGACCACGGCGGCCTTGAAGTCGTCCGCCCCCGAGTGGTCGGTCGGCGGTGGCGTCACGACAAAATCAGGGTCTCGCCCACGCAGGCGTACCTCGACCGAGCCCGGCGCCAACTCTCGGGTGATCTCGTCGGCGGCGGCCGACAGCGCTTCCAGCAGGGCGAGCCTGACGGTCGAGTCCAGGGGCAGAGTGAGCCGCTCGGCCAGCGCGCGGGCGTCCTCACCCGCGGCTTCCGCGGCTGCCGCGAGTTCCCGGCGGAGGTTCTCGACATACGGCGCAAGGTCCATGACGTCATAGTGGCACCAAGTTGACGTCATGTGCAAGCTCTGGCAGTCAGTAGGACGTCATAGCTGCCGTCATAGCTGCCGTCGCGGCTGTCGTCGCCTCGGCTGCCCGGCCGGTACGGCTGCCGGCGGGGCGGTCGCGAACCCTCGTTGCGTGCGACGACTACGAAAAGTAGCGATCGTCGGGGTGCTCTCGTCACCGTCGCAGGCCTCGGCGATAGTGGGGCGATCCGCCCGGTGGCGGCGGTGATGCAGACGGGGGTGGATGTGCCGGGCGACGCGCACGGCGTCAGGATGCAGCCGCCGCGGGCCACGGATCCGGGGTCACTGGGCCGGCACCGGGTGCTGGGCAGGCTCGGTGCCGGCGGGATGGGTGTGGTCTACCTGGCCGAGGGTCCCCTCGGCCAGGTCGCGGTCAAGTTGATCCGACCGGAGTACGCCGACGATCCGCAGTTCCGGGCGCGATTCCATCGCGAGGTCCAGGCGTGTTTCCGGGTCGGCGGTGCCCACACCGCCCGGCTCGTCGACTTCGAGCTGGAGGCCGAACGTCCATGGCTGGCCACCGAGTTCGTCGACGCCCCGGACCTCGCCGCCCAGGTCGCGGCGGCCGGCCCCCTGCCCACCGGGGAGCAGATCATCCTGGCGGCCGGGCTCGCCGAGGCGTTGGCGTCCATCCACGCGGCCGGCCTGATCCACCGCGATCTCAAACCGTCCAATGTGCTGTGGACCGCGGACGGGCCGAAGGTCATCGACTTCGGGATCGCCGCGGCGGCCGAGGCGCGCCCGCTGACCGCGGTGGGCGGAGTCGTCGGCACGCCCGGGTGGCTCTCGCCGGAGCAGGCCACGGGCGGGGAGGTCACCGCCGCCAGCGACGTGTTCGGCTGGGGGGCACTGGTCTGCTTCGCCGCCACCGGCCAGCCGCCGTTCGGCAGCGGCTCCGCCGACGCGGTGGCGTCGCGGATCGCGGCCGCCGAGTTCCAGATCGACTCCGACCGGCTCGCTCCAGAGCTGCACGCGCCCGTCCGCGAGGCACTCGACCGCCAGCCGCCGCAACGGCCTACCGCGCTCGACCTGTGCGAGCGGCTCGTCGGTCACGCCCGGGGGGCGCAGATCCCAGTGACGCGCATCCTTCCCGACGCAGCCCGGACACCCACCCCACCGGCTGCACCGCAGATCCCGGGTTCGCCGCAGATCCCGGGTTCGCCGCAGATCCCGGGTTCGCCGCAAACCCCGGTACCCGAGCCGCGGGCACGCCGTCGCCGCCGCTGGCTGCTGGTGGGCGCCGGCACCGTCGTGGTCCTCGCGCTCGCGGGGGCGCTCGCCGCCGTGCTGGTGGCCGAGGGCAACAACTCGAGCGCGGACAACTCGACGAGTAGCCGGCAGTCCTTCACCGCCGACGCGCCGTGGCGTCTCGCGATCATCGACCAGATCGAAGGCACCGACAACGGGTGCACGATCATCGTGACCAGCGACAGCACCGGCGAGCAGAAGACGATCAAGGAGGTCTACGGTGCGAAGACCTTCCAGGTACCGCTTGTCGGCGGCTTCCACTGGCAGGCCAACGACCCCGGCTGCTCGGTGACGGCCCGCTCCGGATCGGGAACGGCCGTCCTGCCCTTCGCCCAGCAGGCCGGCACCGGCGACACCGACGCGTTCGAGGTCCCCTCGGGCCTTGTCCGGGTCGAGGTCGTGGACTTCGCCGGCTCGGACGACTGCGGGTTGCAGCTCCACGACGCCGCCGACGGCCGGGAGATCAGCTTCGGCACCGCGGCCCGCGGCGGTCCGCCGTTGCTGCTGGACCCGAGCGGACGCACCCAGGTCTACCTGGCCAACCTCACCTGCGGTGTCCGGGTGTCGGCCGCCCCGGGCTGAGCGGGTTCCGTTCCCCGCTGCCCGGCACAGCAACGTAACGGGCGGTGGCCTCGCGGTCCGGATAACCACGGATGATCCAGGCACCACCCTTCGCGGTGCAGTCGTCCGGGCCGGCCAGCGTCGTTCTGCCCTGCCGCCGCCACGCCTCGAACAGCACGTGGATCACCTCGCCGTGCGTGCACAGCACCGCGTCCCCGCTGTCGTCCTGGGTGAGCACGGCGAGCAGGTCGAACGGCGAGGCGCCGACCGCGAGGGCCGAACACCGTTGCACCGGCAGGCCCCGGTCGGCCGCCACCGGCTCGACGGTCTGCTCGCAGCGGACGTACGGGCTGGTGAGAATCCGCGCCAGCGGAATCGGCCGGAGGAGGTCCACTACCGCCCGCGCCTCGCGCTGGCCGCGCCGGCTGAGCGGACGGTGTTCGTCGCGCCCCTGCCACGTGTGTTTCTCGCCGGCATGGGCGTGCCGGAGAAGGACGAAGTCGACCACGTCCGCTCCTCCTATCGACGCGTAGCTCGGATCCTGTCGTCGAACTCTGGCGATCCGCGATCGCTCGCCCTCCGGTCGAAACCCTCTCTGATCATCTACATCGCCCTGCATGCCGGGCAGGGCCGACCCCTACACCGTAGCGGCCCGTACCGACCGGGCGGACGTAGGGCCGCTCGTGCCACCGCGGTCCGCACGTCGACGGAGGCGGACTGGCCGAGGTCGTCACCGTTGCGCGCGGCTGATGGTTACGGCCGGCTGTTCGTGCGCCAGGTTCATCAAAGTGCCATCTGGGCGACCACGGCGGGTAACACGTGGTCCGTTCGTTGGTCGGCTGTTCCCGGTTGGCTTTATGGGCGCTCCGTCGGCGAGGGTCGTCGCCGCTGCGCTGGAGGACTTGTGGACCGTCGTCGCGTGCTCGCGGGGATCGTCGCAGCGCCTTTCGCCGCCGTCCCTCTCCTCGCCCCGGTAGCCGCCTCGGTCGCCCCGGCGGGCGCCCTCGGCTCCGGCGGTGGCCAGCGCCGCCCGACACTGGTGATCGGGCATCGGGGAGCGTCCGGCTACCGTCCGGAGCACACCCTGGCCTCCTACGAACTGGCCGCCCGGTTGGGTGCCGACTTCGTCGAGCCGGACCTCGTGCCCACCAGGGACGGCGTCCTGGTCTGCCGGCACGAGCCGGAGATCGGCGGAACCACCGACGTCGCCGCGCATCCCGAGTTCGCCGCCCGCAGGACGACGAAGATTCTCGACGGCGTCGCGACCACCGGCTGGTTCACCGAGGATTTCACCCTGGCCGAACTGAAGACGCTGCGCGCCAAGGAACGGCTGCCCGAGGTCCGCCCGCGGAACACCAGGTACGACGGCCAGTTCGAGATCCCGACGTTCACCGAACTGCTTGATCTACGCGCCCGGCTGTCCCGGGAACTCGGCCGCGAGATCGGCGTCTACCCGGAGACCAAGCACCCGACCTATTTCGCCAAGGCCGGCCTGCCCCTGGAGCGGCGGCTGCTGGACATCCTGGTCCGGTACGGCCTGAACCACCGGGGCGCGCCGGTGTACGTCCAGTCCTTTGAGACCACGAATCTCTGCGAGCTGCGCACACTTGGCCTGCGCACGGCCTCGGTACAGCTGCTGTCCGCCACGGGCGCGCCGTTCGACCTCGTCTATGCCGGCGACCCGCGGACGTACCAGGATCTGTCGACGCTGGCCGGGCTGTGGCAGATCGCCCGCTACGCGAACGGCATCGGCCCGGACAAGCTTCAGGTCATCCCCCGGGCCGGGGACGGGACGCTGGGTACCCCGACCTCCCTGGTCACCGACGCCCACGCCGCCGGGTTGGTGGTGCACCCGTACACCTTCCGCGCGGAGAACACCTTCCTCCCGAAGGACTACCAGGTGGGCACCAGCCCCAGCGACCTCGGCCGGGCCGTCGACGAACAGGTCGCCTATCTCAAGACGGGCATCGACGGGCTGTTTACCGACCAGGCCGATATCGGTGTCCGCGCCCGGGCCGTCGCCGCCGGCCTCCCGAACCCCGGACCCCC
>NZ_CDWWEW010000186.1:0-9850 GCF_977966315.1 Frankia sp. CeRuru1 | reverse complement strand
GTCCGGGTGGGTGAAGGTCGTGTTGACCCAGGTGATGAGGTCTTCCAGGTCCTGGTTGATGGCGGCGGTGGACCGGGCGTGGGTGGTGTTGGCCCGGCCGGTGTGGGCGGCGATCGGGCTGGCGGGGAACAGGAACGGGAAGTCGGCGAGGGTCTCCAGCATCTGCACGGCGGTGTGGACCGGGGCGACGACGACCCAGGGTCGGTCGGGTTCGGCCCGGCCGGAGGTCAGGGGGCTGCGGTCGTAGCCCTTGCCGCGCCGGCCGTGCACCAGGAGTTCGCCGGTGCGGGGGTCGCTGCCGGAGCAGCCGTGGGGCAGGGTGAGGACCTCACCGGGGCGCATGCCCGAGAGATAGCAGATGACGGTGAAGGCGGAGGCATAGAGCAGCCGCACCAGGGTGGGCAGCTCGCGGATGCTGATCGGGTCTGGCCGCCAGGGGATGCCGTCGAGGTGTGCGGTGATGCTGCCTATGGTGGTGTCGGTGGCGATCGGGAGTCCCGCGTTCTCCAGCAGCGCCCGCTGCCGTGGGGGCAGCCCGGCGCGCTTGTCCGGAGGGACTCCGATCAGGCGCAAGATGTGAGCGCCGTTGACGACAGTGCCGCGGGCGGGGTCGTGCCGTCCGGGCAGCGGGGTTCCGCGTCTGCTGGCGTGGTGGAGGAACAGGTCCAGACGGTCGGGGATGCCCAGCCCGTCGTAGATCTGCTGGGAGGGGTGGGAGCCCGCGTCGAGATCGTGGAACTCGTGCCAGGCGTCGCGGATGTCCGGGCCCAGGGTTTCCACCATGCGCAGCGCCCAGGCGAGCAGGGCGTCCATCGTCGCCGGGGCGATCCGGGGAGTGGCGTTCTCCCTGCCGCCGGGTGGGAGGCGGACCAGATCCTTGGCCGCCAAGCCGTTCCACGGGCAGACCCGAAGCCGGCATGCGGTCGGAAGACGTTCGCGGTAGAGCCACAGGGTGCGGACGGCGGCGAGGAGATCCGTCTCGCGGGCGGGGCTGCGGCCCAGTCCGAGGATGTGGGACCGGTAGGCGTCCAGGTCGGCGGTGGTGACGTCCCTGAGGCTGCCGACGGCGCGTTCGTTGAGCCAGGTGGCGAAGACGAGCAGGTCGCCGAACCAGTAGCTGAGCGTGGCGACGCTGGGCCGCTCACCGGGCCGCTGCACATGTGGCGACGCCGGGTAGGGCTGCTCCAGCGCGGTGTGGAAAAACGTTTTGAACGGCCCGACGAGCCGGGCCGGGTAGCGGCGCCAGTCCAGCGCGGCGACGGTGACGTGCGCGTCGGGATGTGCCGGGCTCAGCTGCCAGACCATGTCCCCGAAGCGGGACAACAGCGTCTCGTCGGTGCCGGGGCGCAGCGGCCGGCCGGCCAGCACGATCGTGTCGTCGTCCGGCCAGCCGACGGCATCCTCAATGTGCGCCTGCGAGTGCGCCGCGGTGGTCATCGCAGGTCCCATCGGCCGTCGAGTAGATCGTCCACGAGCTGCTGCTGGCGGGCGGTCACGCCGGCGCGGGCGTGGTCGCGTTCGGCCGGCGTGTAGTGGTTCAGGATCTCCTCCAGCTGGTCGAGCCGTCGGCGCAGATGGGCTTCCCAGACGGCCGGGGTGAGGTTCGGTCGCAGCGCGCGTAGCCGCTCGGCGGCCAGCATCTGCACGCCGAGCTGGTGGGGCAGTGCGCGGGCGTTCGGGCAGTCCAGGCAGTCCAGGAACGACGCCGGGCATGGCTGCCCCGCCGTGATGTGCGGGCCGTCGCGGTGGTCCGTGCAGGAAGCAAGGGCGGTGTCCTGCACCCCGGAGATCATGCGCCGCAGGGTGTCCTGGTCCATCCCGGCCGTGGCCGCCGCGGCGGTGGGGTCGCGGCGGGCGTGGGCAAGGAAGGCCACGGTGAGTACGGGCATGCCCTGGGCTGCCCGCGCGCTGTCGACCTGCTCGCGCAGCGCGGCACCGACCACGGTGCGGCTGTCGTCCTGGACCGTGCGGCTGCGCCGGAGATAGTGGTCGTTCATGGTCTGCCGGGTGTGGGCGATCGGCTGCCGGCGGCGTTCGATCACGGTCTGGCGCAGGCGTCCGACGTGCACCGCCGGTCTCGTGCCCGGACCGGCCTCGGCGGCGGCGGGGAAGCCTCGGCGGCGGGCCCACCAGAGCAGGTCCGTGGCGTTGACCCCTTCGGTCCAGCGGGAGCCGAGCGGGCCGGGCCGGGCGACGAAGGCGCTGAATGCCGAGGTGTGGCCGCCGTGCCGGCGGGAGAGCTCGGTCAGCTCCACCAGCAGCCGGTAGACCCGCAGCGGAGAGCGGAACAGCCGCGTCTCCTCACCGGCTGCCTCCAGCCCGGCGGGCAGGTCCTCCAGCGCGATGACCATGTGTTCCCGGTCGGGCCCGCGCCGTGGCTTGACCTCTTCGACGAGGGCGACACCGGTGTCGCCGTCGCCTCCGTCGGGCCGGTGGTGTGCGGCCGGCCACGCGGCGACGGTGCCGACGTTCTCTCCGGTCAGCGCGACCAGCAGCAGGCAGAACGCGACCGCCTCGTCGCTGGACAGGCACAGCCGCCCCCCGACGGCGGTCAGGCCACCGGCGTCCCGAACGGCTCGGGAATGCCCGCCCGAGCCGACGCGAGGAAGATCACCGGTACGGTCGAAGACGTCCAGCAACACACCAAGCCCACTCTCCGGGCTCTCGGACGGCAGGGCACCGGTGCGGAAACGATCTAGCAGTTGGCGGCTGGCCCGGATACGGTCCCGGGCCAGCCGCACGTCCCGCCGCACCACGGTCATGATCTGCTGCCATTCCGTGTCGCCGTAGCCGACGACCGGGCTCACTGGCGCCGCTGGCGCGAGCCGCGCGGACAACAGCGCCGTCCGCGCGGGCTCGGGCAGCTCCGGATCGTCACGCAGCAGCACCCGCAGCCGCTTGAGATACTCCCGCTCGCTGGGCTGACCGCGGTAGCGCAGGACAAACGCGGTGACGTGCGCGGGCCGCAGATCGACCGGGCCGGACGGGGGCGGTGACGCTCCGGCGAGCGACGCGGCGAAGCCCCGCAGGACATCGAAGTGCCCCACGGCGGTGCCCATCCGTTTCGTCGCCGAACGTGGACCGGCCCGGCGGGCGAACACCCGGGCCAGCCATCGCTGGACGTCCTGCTCGACGGCAGACCGGCGAAGTCGAACGTTCGCTCCCGTCGGCCGGACTCCTCGACGAACCGCACCCGCAGGCCGTCCCCGTCGGCCTCCAGCCGCTGCGGTGGCCGCCAGCCCGTGGCCGGCTGCGTCGCGCGCCGGCCACCCGCCCCGGTGCCGCTCACCCGGCGCTCCCCGTGCCGCTCAGGTCCGCCCCGGTGAGTACGCGTCCGCTGTCGGCGGCCACCGCGCGCAGCAGCGTGTCGACGGCGGTCTGCTCCTCGCCGTCCAGCAGTGCCATCAGATAGTCGACGTCCAAACGGGTGAACGGTTCCAGATAATGGTCGCGGGTCGTCGACGGATCGGCGTGTCCGAGCAGACCGGCAAGCTGATACCAAATATCCCCGAACTGCGTGCGATAGTCCTTCAGCTCTTCGGCGGTGAAGCCCGTCAGCCGGTTGTTCCACACCATCGACAGGATCGAGAACCATTTCAGCGCGAAGCTGTGCCGGCACATGTGCGGCGTGCACCACGACGGCGCGCTGCCCATCCGGCCCGCGGCCGTCCACGCCCCTGCGACACGACGGTTTGCGGCGGTGAACGTGTCCTCCCAGCCGTGCGGATGTTTCGGTAGCCCATCGCGTCCCAGCCACACAGCCAGCGGCTCCAGACCGTTATCAGTCCGCCGGAAGAGGCAGCGGCGCTCGTGCGGGCCCAGCACGTCCACCGACATGCGGACCGGCCCGGCCGCGCCCTCCAGCGTAAGGATGCGGGAGCGGGGGTTGTAGCCGCTGACGAACCGCCGGACGGTCAGCTGTTCGTAGCGGCCGGCTTGCTGTGCCCAGCGGACCCTCTCGCCCCGGGAGCCCTCCTGCGGGTCCAGGTAGCCGCGCACTGCCGTCAGCGCCCGACGCGGTATCCGGTAGACCCGCCCGTGCCGGCCGCCCTTCGCGCACGCCGCCGCCAGCCACGCCCGCGGAAAACGATCGCCGCCGTCGCCGGGCAGCTCGACATCGAGGATGCTCGCCCACTCGGTCAGCCGCAGCCCCGTCCCGTACAGGCCGTCGACGAACGCGACGTCCCGGTCCTCATACGGGCCGCACCAGTCCGGGTGCCGGACGCCGTCGAAGCCGTAGCCGCGCAGGCCGATGTCCCGCCACTGCTCGAACGCCCTCCGCAACATCCACTTCACCTGCCGCCGCGGCGCCCCCGCCGGGCGCAGCGGGTCCCGAGACCCACGCCAGCCATCGACGTCGTCACCTGGCCGGCCGGTACGTGCCCACCGGCCGGAGGGAACCGGGTTGACCACGCCGTAGCGCACCACCGCCCACGAGTAGAAACAGTTCAGCGCCGCCCGGTCCGCGTCGAAACTCGCCGGCGCGACCCGGCCGTCGTTCGCCCGGTCGGTCACCCGCCAGTCCTTGAACGCCTCCACATCGCCCGCAGTCGCCGTGTCCCACTGCCGCCCGAACACCTCCAGGAAGTTCAGCCAGACCACCAGCGAGTAGGCGTAGCGCCGCCACGTCGACGGCCGCGCCGCCACCATCGGACCGGTACGGAAGAACAGATTGACCCGGGAATCGACCATACCCGACGTTTTCATAATCAGTGGAGTGCCGTGCCGCGCGCCGTTACGCGCCGCCCGCTCGTGTACATCACCCAGCCCGACGAACCCCTCAACCTCAACACCAGGAAGCTTGGCTGTAAAGTTATAGAATTCAACTATCCAGGACGCGCTGTTCTCCACGACGATCTCCCTGAGGCTCTTGAACCCGACAGCGGAGCGAAGCCTAGAGAACGTCGGGGAAGCTGGAAGCCGGCGAGGACGTCGCCGCCGCGATCTGCCGCGAGGCCCGCGAGGAGATCGGCCTTCACCTGGGCCGCGGGGCGCTGTCGCTCGCCTCGACCGTGCACTTCCGCAACGAGCACGGCGAGGGTCGGCTCGGGCTGTTCTTTCACGCGCAGTCGTGGGAGGGCGAGCCGGTCAACGCCGAGCCGCACAAGTGCGCCCGCCTCGGCTGGTTCCCGCTCGACGCTTTGCCCGACAACACCTACCCCTACACGCGGATAGGTGTCGAGCTGTACCGGAAGCGGCAGAACTTCGCCGTCTCCGGTTGGGCACCTGGCGACGCCTAGCACGTCACGTCGCGCGGCGTGGACGCCGTATCCGTGGGCAGCTGGCGGACCTGTTGAACCGGGCGCCAGCCTGCTTCGTCAGCTGCCCATGTGTTCGCGACGGCGATCAAGAGCGTCCGGCCGGGTTCGACGTGAAGTCGACGCTGCGGCCGAAGTTCTGGGGGCTGTAGGCCCTGTCTGTGCAGGTGGCGGCCCCGCGTGGTGGGGAACTGCTTGTTCGCGTCCCAGGGAATGACCATCCTGTGCGATGTCGCGGACAGTGACAGGTGCTACACGCACACCGCCGAAGCTGGTCCAATCCGGGGCCATCCGTACGGCGGTGGAGCACCGTCCGTCCGGAAGGCATCGCCGTGGAGCATCCCCCTGAGCCCCTCGCCCGTCTGGTCACCGCTGTACGCCTCGCTGGCGCTAATCCGGCTGCTGGCCCACCCGATCACAGTGAGCTGCTGCTCCACCCACTCGCGCTTCGCGACTGGGTGGAGCGGCAGTGTGCCGGTGAGGTGAGGCGGGTTCGGGTCGCGGGCGCGCTCGATCGCCGTCTGGTTTTCGTCGAGCGTGGTGAGGGCCGGTGGGTGGTGGCGGACCTGTCGGGTCAACCGCACGGTTCACGGGCCTGGCCGGCGTGGACACGGGACACGGTGGTGCTCGACGAGCCGGCGTCCTGGCTGTCGCTGGCTGACGTGGACGAGCCGGGCGTGGAGCGGTTGTCGCGGCCCGGGGTGCTGCTGGCGGCGCTGTATCACCCGGAGACGTTCCCGCTGCCGCGGTTTCCGCTGGGGATCAGCACGGTGGCGCGCGCGGCGCGTGAGACGCTGCTGGGCACGGTGTCCCTGGCCGACATGCAGCTCGGGCTCACGCTCGACGGGCTGGTCGCCCGTGTCGAGGCGGACCGGCCGGACGTTCTCGGGGTGTCGGCGACGTTCGGCCAGTACGACCTGCTGGTCCAGCTGCTGGAGTCGGTCTACGCCCAGGATGATCCGCCGCTGGTCGTCGTCGGCGGCAGCCTCACCGTACGGGTCGAACGGGTCCTGCTGGACCGGTTCAGGTCGCTGCTGGTCGCCAGGGCGGGCGGGGAGGCCACGATCAGCGCGCTGCTGGCGCACTGGCACGGCGACTGCGCCCTCGACGAGGTCCCAGGACTGGGATATGTGGGAGCACCGCGCGGGAGTGGGTTGGCGGTCGGGCGGCGGAAGACCGCGAGACCCGTCACCCGGGACGTGACGGCCGACGTCGTTCCCGAGCTCGACCTGCTGCCGGCGACGTTCGACCATCACGGTGTCGCGCAGTTGGAGACCAGCCGGGGCTGCACCAGCTACTGCTCGTTCTGCCCCCGCGACCACAAGGGCAGCTGGGCGGGGGCCGGTACGGGCCGGCTGCCGTGGCTCCTGGGCGAGCTGTCGGCGGTCTTCGACCGCTACCCGCAGGTGTCGCGGACGTTGTACCTGGTCGACGAGGAGTTCCTCGGCCGCAGGCCCGACGCCGCCAGCAGGGCGTTAGAGCTGGCCGGTCTGCTGCATGCGGCGGGCTTCGGCTGGGAGTCGAGCTGCCGCGTCGACCAGGTCGTCGACGCCGACCGCGGCCTCGACTGGCATGTCGACCGCGCCGAGATGTGGCGGGCGCTAGTCGACCGGGGCCTGCGGCGGATGCTGTTCGGCGTGGAGTCCGGGGTCGACAGCGTCCTCGGCCGGTTCGCGAAGGACACCACGGGCGAGCAGAATCTGCTGGCGGTCCGGACCCTGTCCGCACTTGGTGTCCCGACTCGGTTCACCTACATCACCTTCGACCCGCTGATGACCCTCGACGAGCTGAAGGCCACCCATGCGTTCCAGGGCCGCACCGACCTGCTCCTGGCCCCGCAACGAGATCTTCCCCCTGCCGAGGTCGTGCGAGGGGTCCGGGACGCGCAGTTCGTCGCGACGGCGAGCACGGGCCAGCCGTTCTACCAGGCCATCTCCTACCTGCTGGTCAGCATGGAATGCCTGATCGGCGCCGCCTACACCCGACGAGTCCAGCACGCCGGCCTTTCCGGGGCGGTGACGCCGAGCATGGGCCGGGTCGAGGCGAGCTACGCCGACTGGCGGATCGGGGTCGCCGCCGGCTGGGCGCAGCGCTGGGTCGACCGGCACTTCGCCCTCGACTACACGTTCAAGTCGCTGGAGAAAGTCCTCGACGGCGACCCCCGCCGCCAGGTCCGCGGGGCCCGTGGCGTACTCAAGGACGCCAGCTACACGGTGCTCGGCGACCTGATCGCCGAAGTCGACACCCAGCCTCTCTGCCACGATCCGGCGGCCGAAGCGATCCTGGGTGCCCGGATCTGGCAGCGGGTCGAAAAGCGCCTCGCCCTGCTGCGGGGCGTCCTCGCCGCCGCTGTGCACGACCTGCTCCCCGTCCTCGACCGCGAGCACACAGCACTGCTCGCCACCGAACACCGGCGATGGTCCGCGGCCAGCGGCTGGACACTGATCAACGCGGCGGACTCCTGTGCCAGCTGACCCGCAGGCCCGCAACCGATCAGGTGCCGGACTTCTCCGGGATCGGCACCCAGTTGAACTCCGGGCAGAACCGGGCGTACGTGACCAGCTTCCACGCCGCGTAGTCCTCCAGCCGGCCAGTCTGGCGCAGCAGGTGCTTGACCCAGGTGTGGCAGACCCGCTCGTCGTGGCTCATCGCCTCGTCGATCTGGTCGAGCATCCGGCAGGCGACCGCGAAGTCGTCCACCGTCAACGCGCTCAGGTCGATCTCGACGTCGTCCACGGTGAAGGCGAACACCAGCCGGGTCGTGGAGAAGCTGGTGTAGCGCTCGCCAAGGAAGCGGGCGCTCCCGTCGAGCGTGGCCATCAGCTCCGCACGGCGTTCCACCGGGTAGCCGATGCCCAGGTCCAGATCCGAGGTCTCCAGGTTCAACCGGGTGCCGAACGAACCGACGTCCCACGGCCGATGCCCGGTCCAGCGCTCGATGAGCTCCGACGCCCTCGTCCGCACCGCGTGCAGGCGTTCGTCGTGGGCGCGCATCGCCGTGTAGAACGCCTCGGCACGGCCGTATTCGGCGTCGGGGAAGTCGCTACGGTCGGCCCACCCCTTCGCCCTGATCGCATCCAGGTCCAGCAGGGTGGCGGGGTCCGGAGTCGTCATGCCGGTGACCCTAACGTCACAGCCAGCAGCGCCCGCACACAGGCCGATCCCAGAGACCGTCGGCGGACAACGAGGGGAACGAGATGGCGGCGACGAGTCCTCTGACAGCCCGAACGCTCGCCGGCGGGCTGACCGTTCATCCGATCGGCGTCGGTTGCTGGGCCATCGGTGGCCCCGACCACAACCTGGGCCTGCCGATGGGCTGGTCCACCGCCGACGACACAGCCTCCCGCGCGGGGTTGGAACTCGCGTACACCCTGGGAGCGAACCTGTTCGACACCGCTGATGTCTATGGCCACGGCCGCTCCGAACGCCTCCTCGGCCACCTGGTCGAGCATGTGGATCGGGACAGCGTCGTGCTGTCGTCCAAGGTCGGCTATTTCGCCGGCACCGCCGCCCATGCCTACCTGCCCGCGGCGATGCGCCGCCAGTTGGAGACGAGCCTGGAGAACCTGCGCACCGACCGGCTCGACATCTACTTCTTCCACACCAGCGAGTTCGGCGCCGACGACCGCTACCTCGACGACGCCATCGCCCAGATGCGCGACTTCCAACGCCAGGGCCTGGTGCGCTGCGTCGGCATGCGCGGCCCGCACCGCTACGCCCCTCACCGGCTCACCCAGCCACCATCAGCCCGGCCGGACAAGCACGCCCGATTCCGGGTCCTGTTCGACCGCATCCGCCCCGACTTTCTCGCCGTCCGCCACAACCCGTTGACCCCACCGCCGCTGGCCGGCCAGCCGGACATGTTCACCCTCGCGGCCGAGCACCGCACCAGCATCCTGATCAACAAGCCGCTCGGGCAGGGCCTGCTCACTGGCAAATACGACCCGCAGCGGCCACCCCGCTTCGGCGACGGGGATCACCGGCAACGCAAACGCTGGTACACCCCCGACGCGCTCGCGCTCGTCGACCGCCGGCTCGCGCCCCTGCGCGACCGGTTCGGCTCCTCGACCCGCGACCTGGTCCGGGTAGCGCTGGCCTTCAGCCTTCAGCGCGCCGCCAACGCAGCCGTGCTCGTCGGCTTCACCACCCCCGACCAGGTCCGCGAGAACCTCACCGCCCTGGACACGCCGCTGTCCGCCGACGACCTCAGCTTCGTCCGCGCCACCCTCGGCCAGCTCCAGCAGGACCTCGACGCCGCTGGCGAGGTCTTCCTCGACGAAACGGCCCGGCACGCATGAACCCGCAGCAGTCCCTGTTCCCGAGCCCGACCGCGGCGGCTCCCGCGTCCACGACCGAGCTGCGGCTGGTCACGTTCAACGCCCAGCACGCCGCACCCGACCGGGCCCGCCGCCAGGCCGCCTGGCTCGGACAGCAGCCCGCCGCCGACATCGTCGTGTTCACCGAGGTCGGCCACGGGCCCGGTGGTCAGGCGCTCCTCGACGCGCTCGGCCACCACGGTTACATCCACCTCCACGCCCCGCAGCCGGACCTGCCCGACTACCGCACGGTGATCGCCTCCCGCCACGCGCCGC
>NZ_CDWWEW010000185.1:0-9892 GCF_977966315.1 Frankia sp. CeRuru1 | reverse complement strand
GGGGGAGCCGTTCCCCCTCGCCACCATGCAGCACGCCTACTGGGTGGGGCGCCAGCCCGGGCAGCCCTTCGGCGGGGTCGCCGCGCACTTCTACGTCGAGTTCGACGGTGCCGGGATCGACCCGGAGCGGCTGCGGCGCGCGTTCACCGCGCTGATCGCCCGGCACGGCATGCTGCGGTCTCGGGTGACCGAGGACGGGCGCGCTGTGATCGGGGAGGTGACCGAGCCGCAGTTACCGGTCCGCGACCTGCGGCTGCTCCCTCCGGCGGAGGCCGAGGCGCAGCTGTCCGCGCTGCGCTCCCACTACACCCACCGCATGATGGACGTCGAGGCCGGCGAGATCTGCGAGGTCGCCCTCACCCTGCTGCCCGGCGGCGCGACGCGGCTGCACCTGGACCTGGACATGGTCGCCTCCGACGCGCTGAGCCTGCGCCTGCTGTTCGAGGACCTCCGCCGGCTCTACCTCACCTCCGGACCGGACCTCACCTTCGGGCCGGCGGCAGGGTCTGTCGAGGAGCCAGGCCCCGCCGGGGACCTGGCGCTGCCGCCGCTGACCTACGACTTCCCCCGCTATCTCGCCGACCGGGCCGCCCGCGGGGACGACCGGGTGGCCCGCGCCCGGCAGTGGTGGCACGACCGGCTCGACGACCTGCCCGGAGCACCGGACCTGCCGTTGCGGCCCGGTGCCGGCGACCCCGGGACGACGGCGCGCAGCACCAGGCTCGACCACTGGATCGACCCGGCCCGCCGCGCCGCGCTCACCGAGCGGGCCCGCCGCCACGGCGTCACCCCGGCCGCCGCGCTGGCGACCGCGTTCGCCGAGGTCATCGGCGCCTGGAGC
Organism: Frankia sp. CeRuru1; assembly: GCF_977966315.1. Classification (NCBI taxonomy): domain Bacteria; kingdom Bacillati; phylum Actinomycetota; class Actinomycetes; order Frankiales; family Frankiaceae; genus Frankia; species Frankia sp. CeRuru1. The sequence continues at coordinate 9,051 of NZ_CDWWEW010000185.1, read as the reverse complement.
GCCGGCCCGCGGTTCCTGCTGAACCTGCCGCTGTTCGACCGAGACCCCCTGCACCCGGACGTCGACCTGCTCGTCGGAGACTTCTCCAGCTCGCTGCTGCTCGATGTCGACCTCGGCGCGCCGCTGCCGTTCGCCGAGCGCGCGCGAGTGGTGCGGCAGACCCTCGCCGCCGCCATCGCGCACGGCTCCTACAGCGGTGTCGACGTGCTGCGGGAGATCTCCCGCCGGCGCGGCCACCCGGTGCTCGCCCCGGTCGTCTACACCAGTGCGCTCGGTCTCGGCGACATCTACTCGTCACAGGTCCAGGAATGTTTCGGCCGGCCGGCGTGGACGATCTCCCAGGGGCCCCAGGTGTGGCTCGACGCCCAGGTCACCGAGCATGACGGCGGTCTGCTGCTCAACTGGGACGTCCGGCTGGACTGCCTGGACGAGGGAGTCGCCGAGGACGCGTTCGCGGCCTACCGCGCGCTCGTCGACCGGCTCGCCGGCTCCGACGACCCCTGGCAGGAGCCGGTCGGTTCCCTGCTGCCGGCGGCACAGGCCGGCGTGCGTGCGGAGGTGAACGCGACACGGCTGGCGCACCCGGCCCGGACCCTGCACGAGGTCGTCTTCCGCCGGGCGGCGGAGGAGATCGCCGCCGAGGCCGCCGAGGCAGCGGAGGGGACCGCTGCCGGAACGCGGCGCCCGGCGGTGATCGCGGGCGACCGGCGGCTCGGCTACGGCGGGCTGGCCGACGCGGCGCTGCGGGTCGCCGCGCTGCTCGTCGACGAGGGCGTGCGGCCCGGTGACACGGTGGTCGTGACGCTGCCGCGCGGCGTCGACCAGGTCGTCGCGGTACTCGGTGTGCTGGCCGCCGGCGCCGCCTACCTGCCGCTGGGCGTCGACCAACCGCCGCTGCGCCGCGCGGCGGTGTATGCCCGCGCCGGGGCGCGGCTGGTGCTCACCGACGCCGCGACGAGCCCGTTGCTCGCCACCGGCGCCACCGGCGCCACCGGTGGCGCCGGCGATGCGGGGGCCGCGGGCCAGGCGGCCGTCGGCCAGGAGCCGAGGGTCGTCGACCTCGCCGCCGCGGCGGAGCGGGAGCCGCTGGCCGGTCCCGTCGCGACGGACCCCGACCAGGTCGCGTACGTCCTGTTCACCTCCGGCTCGACCGGGGAGCCGAAGGGCGTCGAGGTCACCCACGCCGCCGCGGCGAACACCATCGACGCGATCAACCACCGGTTCGAGGTCGGTCCGCGGGACCGGACCCTGGCGCTGTCCGCGCTCGACTTCGACCTGTCCGTCTACGACCTGTTCGGCCCGCTGGCGGCGGGCGGTGCCGTCGTGCTGCTCGCCGACGAGGACCGCCGGGACGCCGCGGCGTGGTGGCGGGCGCTCACCGACCACGAGGTGACGGTCTGGAACACCGTGCCGGCGCTGCTGGACATGCTGCTCACCGCGGCGCCGACCGCAGCTCCTCCGGCCGCCTCCGGCACCGCGGGGCTGCGCCTGGTGCTGCTGGGCGGGGACGTCGTCGGCGTGGACCTGCCGGCGCGGACGCGGGCGGTCTTCCCCGCCGCGCGGTTCGTCGCCCTCGGCGGCATGACCGAGGCGGCGATCCACTCCACCACGTTCGAGGTGTCCCCCGAGCAGGACGGCGAGGCGCGTGCCTGGCCGTCGATGCCGTGGGGGCTCCCGTTGGACGACGTGCGGGCGAGGGTCGTCGACGCTCAGGGCCGCGACTGCCCCGACCGGGTCACCGGAGAGCTGTGGATCGGTGGCCGGTCCGTGGCCCGGGGCTACCGGGGCGATCCTGCCCGCACCGCGGACCGGTTCGTGGAACACGCCGGAACCCGCTGGTACCGGACGGGTGACCTGGCCCGCTACCGGTCCGACGGCGTCCTGGAGTTCCTCGGCCGCGCGGACGGCCAGGTCAAGATCCGGGGGCACCGCATCGAGCTCGGCGAGGTGGAGGCGGCCGCCCGCAGCCACCCGGCGGTCGCCGCCGCGGCCGCCACGGTCGTGGCCGGCCCGGCGCGGCGCCTCGCGCTCGCCGTCCAGCCGGCCGGGGATCCGGGCGAGGAGGACCGGAGCGACGGCCTCAGTACCGATGGGCTCGGTACCGATGGGCTCGGTACCGGCGGCCTCGTCGAATCGTTGCGGGAGTGGCTGACCGAGCGGCTGCCCGAGGCGTCGCGCCCGCAGCTCGTCGTCGTCCGGCCGCGGCTTCCGCTCTCCCGCAACGGCAAGGTCGACCGGTCGGCACTCGCCGCCGAGCTGACCGCCGACTCCGCCACCGGCGGCGGCGACGGCGCGGGCGGCGTGTTCACGCCGCCCCAGGGCACGGTGGAGACCACGGTCGCCGGCATCTGGTCCGACCTGCTCGGGGCCGAGCGGGTCGGCCGCGATGACACCTTCGTCGGCCTGGGCGGCGACTCGCTGCTCGCGACCACCATGCTCGTGCGCCTGCGCGAGGCAGGCCTGGCCGGTGGCCGGCTCGGCCGGCTGTTCACCACCCCGCGGCTGGCTGATTTCGCCGCGACGCTGGAACCCGCCGCGACGCCGGAGGCGGACGGCGCGAGGCCGCTCCCCGCGGGGGAGGGAAACGGGCTGGTCGCCGACCCAGAGCACCGGTACGAGCCGTTCCCCCCGACCGACGTGCAGCGCGCCTACTGGATCGGCCGGGACGAGCGGCTGCCGCTCGGTGGTGTCGGCACCTGGCACTACACCGAGTTCGACGTGCCGGCGGCGACCTGGGACCCGGCGGCCCTGGAAGCGGCACTGCACGGCCTGGTGCAGCGGCACGAGATGCTGCGGGCCGTTTTCGACGAGGACGGCAACCAGCGCATCCTCACGGACGTCGGGCAGCCCCGCGTCGACGTGCGTACCGCCGCACCGCAGGCGGATCCCGGCCCCGAGCTGGCGGCCTTCCGGCGGGAGCACTCGCACCGGGTGCTCGACCTGACCCGGTGGCCGTTGTTCGAGGTGTCCGCGCTGCGCTACGAGCGGGCCGGCCAGGGACGGGTACGGCTCGCGGTCGGCCTCGACTACCTGGTGTTCGACGCTCTGTCGATCATGACGCTGTACACGGAGCTCGACCGGCTCTACGTCGCCGCGCGGGCCGGCGAGCACCCGCCCGTCCTGCCGGAGGTCGGAGTGTCGTTCCGGGACTACGTGCTCGGCGTGCGGCCCGACCCGCAGGCCGCCGCGGCCGACCAGGAGTACTGGCTGGCCCGGCTCGCCGAGCTGCCGCCGGCGCCCGCGCTGCCGACCGCCCTCGACCCGGCGCAGCTCACCAGGCCGCGGTTCGAACGGCACCGGCACTGGCACGAGCCACGGGTGTGGGAGCGGCTGCGCGCGGCCGCCCGCCGGCACGACGTCACCGTGTCCACGGTGCTGCTGGCGGTCTACGGCGAGGTGCTGGCGGCCTGGAGCACCCACACCGACCTGACGATCACCCTCACGCTGTTCGACCGGCGGCCCGTCCACCCGGACATCGCCCGGCTGCTGGGCGACTTCACCACCCTCTCGCTCGCCGACCACCGGCGGGCCGACACCTGGCTGGCCACCGTCGGCGGCCTGCAGCGCCGGCTGGCCGCCGACCTGGACCACCGCGAGGTCTCCCCGATCTGGCTGCTGCGGGAGCTGGCGCGGGCGACCGGCGCCCTGGAGGCGATGCCGGTCGTGTTCACCAGCGCGATCGGCGTCGGCGGCGGCGTCGGCGACGGCGACGGTGTCTCGATGGACCTGTCGGACGCCTTCGGCGCGCCCGTGTACGGGCTGTCCCAGTCCCCGCAGGTCGGTCTCGACAACCAGGTGGTGGAGGCGGCCGGCGGACTCCAGGTCAGCTGGGACGTCGTCGAGGACCTGTTCCGCCCCGGGGTCGTCGACGCCATGTTCACCGCCTACAACAGCCTCATCGGCTGGCTCGCCGACGGTGACTGGTCCGGGCGGCTGCCCGACCTGCTGCCGGCCGGGCAGCGGGAGGTCCGGGCCGCGCGCAACGCCACCGCCGTCGACCGCGCGCCGGCCACGCTGCACGGCGCGTTCTTCGGTCGAGCCGTCACCGAGCCGGACCGGACGGCGCTCGTCTGGGAGCACCCGCAGGCCGGCCCGGCGACCATGAGCTACCGGGACCTCGCCGACGCCGCCCTGCGGGTCGCGGGCGGCCTGGTAGCCCGGGGCGTCGTGCCGGGCGACACTGTCGCCGTCACCCTGCCGAAGGGCCCCGACCAGATCGTCGCGGTCCTCGGCGTGCTGGCCGCCGGTGCGGCGTACGTGCCCATCGGAGTGGAACAGCCGGCGTTGCGCCGGGCGCGGATCCACGCGACGTCCGGCGCAAGGTACGTCATCACCGACGATGCCGACGGTGATGACGACGGCAACGCGGAGCCCACTGGCGGGGAGCAGCCCGGTGGGGCCGGCCCGGAGATTCTCGGCATCGGCCGGGCGCTGGCCGGCCCGGCGCTGGTCACCCCGGTGCCGGTCGACCCGCGTGGCCTGGCCTACGTCATCTTCACCTCCGGGTCGACCGGCGAGCCGAAGGGCGTCGAGATCGCCCATGACGCGGCCGTGAACACGGTGGCGGACATCAACGCCCGGTTCGGGATCGGCGCCGGTGACCGGGTGCTCGCCTTGTCCGCGCTCGACTTCGACCTCTCCGTCTATGACGTCTTCGGCCTGCTCGGCGCCGGCGGCGCGGTGGTGCTCGCGGCGGAGGACGACCGGCGCGACGCCCAGCGCTGGCTTTCGCTTGCCCGCGACCATGGCGTGACCGTCTGGAACACCGTCCCGGCTCTGCTCGACATGCTGCTCGTCGCCGCCGAGCCGGAGCCGCTGCCGGCCGGGCTGCGCCTCGCGCTGGTCTCCGGTGACTGGGTGGGTCTCGACCTGCCGGGCCGGCTGCGGGCGGGGACGGGCGGCCGGTGCCGGCTGGTGGCGCTCGGCGGGGCGACCGAGGCGTCTATCTGGTCGAACGCCTTCGAGGTCGACGAGGTGCCGGACGGGTGGAGTTCGGTGCCCTACGGGTTCCCGCTCGACAACCAGGCGTACCGGGTCGTCGACCCGCGGGGGGACGACCGCCCGGACTGGGTGCCCGGGGAGCTGTGGATCGGAGGGCGCGGGGTCGCCCTCGGCTACCGCGGTGACCCGCGGCGCACCGCGGACCGGTTCGTCCGCCGGGCCGGTGACCGCTGGTACCGGACCGGCGACCTCGGCCGGTACTGGCCGGACGGGACGCTGGAGTTCCTCGGTCGCTCCGACCAGCAGGTCAAGATCGGCGGTCACCGCATCGAGCTCAACGAGGTCGAGGCCGCGCTGGAGGGCTTCCCGCTGGCCCGGGCCGGCGCCGTCGTCGCGGTCGGCGACCGTCACCGCCGTGCCCTGCACGCCTTCGTCGTGCCGGCCGGTGCCGCACGCGACGACGCGACAGCGGCCGGGATCGCCCCGGCGGCCACCGAGACCGCGGCGGCGAGCGCGGACACGGGCGACGATCTGGTCACCGCGCTGCGCGCCCATCTGGCGGACCGGCTGCCGCCCTACGCGGTGCCGGCCCGGGTGAGCGTGCTGGCGGAGCTGCCGCTCACCGCGAACGGCAAGATCGACCGGCTGGCGCTCACCGCGCTCGGCGAGGACCTCACCAGCCTTGACGGCGTCGCCCCTGACCCAGGCGCGCAGTCGGCGATCGCCGCGCTGTGGAGCGAGCTGCTCGGCGTACACGTCGCCGACCGGGACGCGAACTTCTTCGGGGCCGGCGGTGACAGTATGCTCGCGCTGCGGATGGTCGGTGCGTTGCGGGCCCGGTACGGCGTGGACGTGCCTGTCCGTGGCTTTCTCGCCGCGCCGACCGTCGCCGGGCTGGCCGCTCTCGTTCTGGAGCACGGCGACGCGGCCGTGTTCGAGCCCGATGCCTTCGAGGAGGGCGTGTTGTGAGTATCCCGAGCCCCGTCCAGCCGCTGGCGAGACTGCTCGCGCCGTTGCGCTCGCTGCTGGTCGTCGCGGTGGCGCTGCAGGCGGTGTCGAGTGTGGCCGCCGTGGTGTCGCTGATCGCGCTCGCCGAGGCGGCGCAGGCGCTGCTGGTGGCCAGCCCGGACGAGGACCAGGTGTGGGCCTGGGTCGTCGTGTGCGGCACCACGGCGCCGGTGAGCCTGCTGGCGGCCAGCGCGGCCGTCACCCTCACCCACGTCGGGGATGCCCGGCTCCAGCTGCGGCTGCGCCGGGCGCTGGCGGACCGGCTCGGGCGGGTTCCGCTCGGCTGGTTCGCCCGGCGCGGGTCCGGCGAGGTGAAGAAGGTCGTCCACGACGACGTGCACGCGATGCACTATCTCGTCGCCCACACGCTGCTGGACGTCACCGCGGTGGTCGTGGTGCCGGTCACGGCGCTGGTCTACCTGATCGTCGTCGACTGGCGGCTCGGGCTGCTCAGCGTCGTACCGCTGGTGGCCGGGATCTGGCTGTTCGCCCGGGCGATGGCTGAGGCCGGCACGAAGATGGCCGACTACGGCCGGGCCGTCGCCGAGATCAACAACGCGGTGGTGGAGTTCGTCGACGGGATCGCGGTGGTCAAGACGTTCGGCCGCGCGCGGTCGGCGTACGAGCGGTTCGGCCGCGCCGCGGACGCCTTCCACGACTTCTTCGCCCGCTGGGTGGCGGCGACGACCGCCGTGACCACGGCGTCCCAGATCGTCGTCGCCCCGCCGGCGGTGCTGCTGCTGGTCCTCGGGCCGGGTATCGCCCTGGTCGCGCACGGCGGTATGCCGGCGCCCGAGATCATCCCGTTCGCGTTGCTCGCGCCCGGCGTGGCCGGTGCGGTGTCGAACATCGGCACCCGGCTGCAGGCGCTGCGCACCGGCGGGGTCGCGGCGGCGAGCGTCGCGGGCCTGCTCGACACCCCGCCGCTGCCGGTTCCCGACAGTCCGCGGGTGACGGACGGGACCACGGTGGAGCTGCGCGGCGTGTCGTTCGCGTACGACGGCGGGCCGCCCGTGCTGGAGGGCGTCGACCTCGTGCTGGCACCGGGCACCGTCACCGCCCTCGTCGGGCCCTCGGGGGCGGGCAAGTCGACGCTGGCCCGGCTGGTGCCGCGGTTCTTCGACGTGACCTCCGGGTCGGTCACGGTCGGCGGGGCCGATGTGCGGGAGCTGGACCCCGGCACGCTCTACGGCCTGGTCGGCTTCGTCTTCCAGGACGTCGGGCTGCTGCGGGCCTCCGTCGCCGACAACATCGCGCTCGCCCGGCCGGACGCGGCCCGGGAGGCGGTCGTCGAGGCGGCCCGCGCGGCGCAGATCCACGACCGGGTGGTCCGGGAGCCGGCCGGGTACGACGCGGTGGTCGGACACGACGTCACGTTCTCGATCGGTGAGCAGCAGCGGATCGCCATCGCGCGGGCGTTGCTCGCCGACGCCCCGGTGCTCGTCCTCGACGAGGCGACCGCGTACGCCGACCCGCACGCGGAGGACGCGGTGCAGCGCGCGCTGTCCGCCGCGGCGGCCGGGCGGACCCTGCTGGTGATCGCCCACCGGCTGGCCAGCGTCCGCGAGGCCGACCAGATCATCGTGCTCGAACAGGGCCGGGTCGTCCAGCGTGGTCGGCACGCCGAGCTGCTGCGTGAGGACGGCAGGTACCGGCGGATGTGGGCCGCCCAGCAGTCCACCGACCAGCCAGACCCGCCGGGGCTGCCAGACCTGCCGGCCCAGGGACGCCACGAGGGAGCACTTACATGATCAGGCAGCTGCTGCGCGTAGTGGGACCGGAGCACGCCCCCGCGGTGCGCCGGCTGATCGCCGGCCTCGTGCTCGCCGCCGTCGCCCAGGGCGTCGGCTACGCCCTGGGCGTACCGATGATCGAGGAGCTGCTCGGCGACGACCCGGCGGACGCCTGGCCGTGGTTCGGGGGCGTCGCCGCCGCCACGCTCGCCTACGCCGGCCTCACCTGGTGGGCGCAGAACGCGGCGTTCCGGGTCGGCGCGGATGTGGCGAACGTGCTGCACCACCGGCTCGGCGAGAAGATCGTCGAGCTGCCGCTCGGCTGGTTCGACCCCGGGCGGGTCGGCCAGCTCGCCCGGCTGACCAGCCAGAGCGTGATGGGCGCGATGAACATCCCCGCCCACCTGCTGCGCCCGGTGGTCACCGCGGCGGTGGTCCCGGTGACGGTGATCGTCGCGCTGTTCTTCTTCGACGTCCGGCTCGCGGCCGCCGTCCTCGCCGCGGCGGTGCTGCTCGTCGTCGTCCTGGCCGCGAGCAACCGGGTTGTCGCGAAGGTGGACGCCGACCGGGACGCGGTGGTCGACGAGGCGTCGTCCCGCATCGTCGAGTTCGGGCAGACGCAGCCGGTGCTGCGGGCCTTCGGGCGCACCGTGCACGGGCACCGGATGCTCGACGAGGCGCTCGCCGCCCAGCACGACGCCGACCGGCGGCTCGTGGTGCGTTCCGTGCCCGGCCTGGTGACCTTCAGCTTCGTCGTCCGGCTGTCGTTCGCCGTCGTGCTGGTGCTCGGCGCGCACCGGGCGCTGGGCGGCAGCCTCGACCCGGCGCTGCTGGCCGGTGTGCTGGTGCTGATGGTCCGGTTCATCGAGCCGGTGTCGGCCGCCGCCGACCTCGGGGCCGGTATGCGGCTGGCCCGCGGCAGCCTGGACGCCGTCGCCCGGGTGCTCGACGTCCAGCCGCTGCCCGAGCCGGCCACGCCGGTCCGGCCGACCAGCACGGATGTCGAGTTCCGCCACGTGACGTTCGGCTACGGCGACCGGCGGGTGCTCGACGATGTCAGCTTCGTGCTCCCCGAGCGGAGCACGACGGCGCTGGTCGGGCCCTCCGGGGCGGGCAAGACGACCATCGCTCGGCTGGTCGCCCGCTTCTGGGACGCCGACGGCGGCCAGGTGCTGATCGGCGGAGTGCCGGTGGGGGAGGTGGGCACCGAGGCGCTCACCTCGCTCGTGTCCGTGGTCTTCCAGGACGTCTACCTCTTCGACGGCACGCTGGCCGACAACATCCGGCTGGGGCGGCCCGACGCGAGCCAGGAGGAGGTCGAACGGGTCGCCGCTCTCGCGGGCCTGCTGCCGGACCCCGGCACTTCTGG
>NZ_CDWWEW010000184.1:0-9972 GCF_977966315.1 Frankia sp. CeRuru1 | reverse complement strand
CGTCGGCGAGTCGGGCCGCCGCGGCTTCGGCTCGTAGCCGCGGCTCAGAGTGGGCGGTCATCGGCGGTGCCCTCTCTGGAGGTGCTTTGGCGGGCGTTCCACGCGAGCGCGACGCCGCGCGCGAGGCGCTGGCACGCTTGCTCGCAGTCGGTGTCGATCCCATGGGCGCGGATGTGGTGTAGGTGCAGCAGCGAGCCCAGCACCGATCCCGCTGACAGACGTTCACCACGATCGGCCCTCGCCGAGAGAGCGCTCGCGTAGTGAGCCGCAGCCTGGTGCCGTGCCTGCCAGGAGCGCGCGACCCCCGGGAACGCAGCGGCGGGCGGCGCGGATGACGACGAATCGACGCTGACGAGGTTGATCGCCTGGCGGAGGGCTCTCCGGTCGGTTGGCGGGCCGTCCGAAGGTCGCCGGTGGTCAAGAAGCCAGCGCATGCCGGCGGGACGGTTCCCCATCACTGCGACTGTCAGGTCGGTCAGGCTCGCTGCCGTGACGGCTCGTCGTTCAGGCTTACCAACGGCGGTGGCGGCGAGTTCCGCGACGGCGGCGACCGAATCCGCGGCGAAGAGGCTCTCGGCCGCGGCCATAGCGGCGCCAGCGCCGTAGCGCGCCGTCTCCGGATGGTACGTGTCGAGCACCAAGTCCCCGGCCAGCCCACCCCGACGCAGGTCCGCGGCCCAGTCGCCGACGCGTGCGACGGTCGGGCCGTAGTCGGCGATGTCGGCGAGATGCAGCCGCAGCCTCAGGTGTGGGGAGGGGTCGCGGTATCGGACGAACCACCAGCGTGGCGGTGTGGCCCACGTGGCGAGCAGGTCAGGCAGGCGATCGGTCAGGATGGTGTCGAAGCCGGCCGGGTCGCCGTAAAGCTTGGCGAACACCACGCACGACGCCCCCGGCAGTTGGCCGTGCTCACGCCCGACGACTCGCAGCGGCCCGGCGGTTGTCAGGACAGAGTGAAGCCTGGCCGAGATGCCTGGGCGGTTTTCGTCGGTGTATGCGGCGGCGAGTGGCACGACGATCTCGTGGGCACGGCCACCAAGCCAACCGTAGTCAGCCGGGCCTGCGGCCTCCGCCAGGATCACCGTCTCGTCGGACTGTTCGGGCCCTCCTGCCGGCCGATTGCCGTCAACGTGGGTGCGCAGAAGGTCGAGGTCCATCGACTCGTCGAGATTCAGTCGCAGGCACACGTCTGCCGTGCCTACGCTCACCCAGCCCGGCAGCCCCAGCCGGGCGCGTAACGCCGCGATCGCCTCGGCCCAGGTCGATGACGGCTGTTGCGGGCCGGGGAGGTCCGCCCTGCGTATCGCCCAGCGCGCGGGGGTGAGCACGGCGTGGCCGTAGCGGACCCGCGGCAGGAACGGCAAGCACCCCGCCGCACCCCAGGCGAATGGCGAGAACGCGCTGGTCCGGGTCCGCGGGAGCTCATGGAGCAGACGAGCGAGCGGCGGCATGGTGTGACGCGCGGCAGCGTTGGTCAGTACCGGCTCCACGACGCGCTGGCGCGACAGCGACACCAGGTACATCCCGCCGTCGTCGGCCGTCACCGCGAGGTCGTCCAAGGGGATCCGTCCCCGGCCGTCACCTTGATGTTCAGCCACAGAGATCCACTCCGGCAGCAGGCGTGGCGCACGGGTCACGGTGTCCATTCGCCCGTACCGCGGCGGGAACGACAGCTGCGCCGCTACCGCACCTTCCACCCCGACGGGCAGCCGCGCCAGATTCCTGATCATCCGTTCGCGGTCGCCCTCGGGAAGGATCTCCAGAAATCGGCTGTTCATCGCGAACCCTGTCCGGCTGACGCCGACTACCTGGACCGTGAACTGTCCCGCGCTCAGGGCCGCGGCGGAGTGCGCGTGTACCTCGGTGGACATCTCCACATGCGGCGCGGACCGTGGCACCTCCGCACCGACCAAGAAGCCGTCGAGGAAGTCGTCGTCGAGCACCACCTCCCGCGTCCCGTCCAGCGCTGCCTGTTGGGCGAGCATCAGCAGACGCTTGTCACGCCGCGACAGGCCGGCTGCCCCGGCTGGACGCGTCGGATCCGTGAAGTGAGCCGGAAACCCGAGCCCGGCAGTGGCATCGACAAGCTGGTCGAGCGGCACCAGGGCGCCTGCACCGAATCGATCAAGGTAGCGGGTCTGATAGGCGCGCCAGGCCGGATGGCCGACTGGATGCGGTGTGAGACGTATGAGAGCGTCTCCAGCGGCCTCGATCGCGGCGGCGACCGCCGACGGCACCGTCAGGGAGCCGCCGAGTCGCAGATCCACCGCCAACGGCCGCTCGACACCGACGACGAGGGCCCGCATCCGGCTCTCCAACCCCGCGAGTCTGCGCCGCCCGGCTGTACCTCGGATGCTCGCCAGATGGAAACCGGCACGCCGCCCACGGTCAATGCTGCACAGTTCGGCGACCAGCCGCGCCGACGAGCCCAACGCCTCGGCGTCCACGTCCTGAAGCTGGGCGGCGACGTGGGCAAGAGCGTCGGGACAGGTCGAAGGGGCACGCAGGTTGCTTACGAGAACGCCATGGCCAACAAGGTCGGCCAGCATGCCTTCGACCACGGATACCGGCGCTTCCGGAAACTCGGCAACCACCTTGTCGAGCAGGTCCACGAACCGGACAGGCGACCTGGCGGCCTCGACGGCCAGCTGAACGGCCGGGCTGTGACGAACCGACAGTTCGGCTGCGTCGGCCCGGTCCGGGCCAGCGCCGTGCGGCTGCCAGAGCACGACCAGCCGCCCGCCGCGTACCGCCCTCAAATCGTTCGCCCTCACTACCAGCTGCCGACGTACGGCGGGGCAGGATTCCAGTCGCCCGACGATCCCCGCCAGCCACCGCCCATCCGCCTGGGCAAACGCCCGGTCACCGTCCGCGCGCAGTGCCGACGCGGGCCCGTCGAAACGCACCGGTGCGACGCCCGCGAAGAGGCCGAACGGCGTCGGGCGGCGATGCATCCGCACCAGATAGCGGCCGACCGACACGACCGCCCGTCGAACCTCCCGAGCCGGCGGTCGGCGACCGGCGCAAACCGCCGCGACCCGGGCGGCGAGCACCGGGCTGGCCACCTCGATCGCCTCAGCCACCCCGGGCAAGGCCCAGACCTGGCCCAGCCAGACGCACGACGACTCGATGTCGTCGTGTTCGATGCCCGGCCATATCAGGTTTGCCGGCTCGCCCGGGTACGTGACGGCACGGACAACGGCGGCGTCAACACAGCGATACCGAGCACCCATGCACAACGCCTCCGCCACGGATCATGGTCCACGGTTCAGCCTTGGGACCCTTTGGCGCGTTCCCGCCTGTCGCAGCTGCCCCGGCCAGGCAGCCGGCCGGGGGCAGCGCAGTCCATGCGAGCGGTCAGCAGTCGCCGTCCGTCTTCGTGTCACACCCGTTGTCCGTGCTGCACAGAAGCGCCGCCGCGGCGTCCCCCTGTTCCACGATGGTGACGTCGAGGTCGAACGGTTCCGAACCGGCCACGGGTCCGGCCTGGGGCTGCAAATCCACAGGGCTCATCTCGGATTCCTCTCTCCTTGAAGCCTCGGCCCACGATCCGGCCCGTCACCGTCCGCAGCACCGTCGCGACAAGTTTGGAGGCCAGCTTCATCGCCAGTCGACACATGTTGTGTCAATGTCCGGTCTCCATTTAGCCGCGGCGGAGCGCGCCGACAGCGTCCGCAATGTCGCCTTTCATCGAGTTTGGACTTGGAGAGCCTTCCCCCGCAGTGGCCCCTCGTCAGGACCGACGCGTGTTGCTGAGCGTGACGAACGTCAGCCCGGGTGGCGGCCGTCGACAGCCGCGGTCAGGACCCGCTTACGGGCCTGTCTGACCGCCCCCAAGGCGGACGGCCGCGGCAGCCCTCATGCAGTTCTCACGGACCTGTGACCGACGGGCAGACCTCCGGCAACGACGCCCCCTCCGATCCGGACAGCTGCGTGTTTGGTGGTCGGTACGCTGCCATCCAGGGGTAAGTGGCCTGATACTCTTGGTGAACGCACCGGCGTTGACTGGACATGACATGGAGAACGACCTGCCGATCGGCAGGCGAATCGCAGCCTTCCGCAAACTCCGCGGCTGGACACAGGCGGGACTCGCGCAGCGGCTGAACCGTTCGACCAGCTGGGTGACCAAGATCGAACGAGGCGAGCGCCAGGTCGACTCCATGAGCGTCCTCTTGGAGCTTGCACGCGCGTTATCCATACCGTTGCACCAGCTCACGGGACATGGAGACCCCGACAGGGAGGCCAGCCGTACCGACGACGGAGCCATGCATCTACGCGTCGTGTTGGACCGCAGCCCGAGCCTAACGCGAACCGAGAACCGTCCCCGGTCCGGCTCCATCCTCCTGGAGGAGGCCAGCTCCCTTCGCCGCCTGTACAACGTCTCGGACCGGAGGTTCTCCGCCTCCATCCCGTTGCTCGCCGAACTCATTTCGGAGGCAAGGGCAGCATCCAACCAGCGTAACGGAGACGACCGGAGACGCACCGAGATTGCGCTTGCGCACCTCTATCGGCTCGCTTCCCTGGACCTTCGGCGCAGAGGAGACTATAGCCGGGCACGACTGGCGATCGACCGCGCCTTGTTGGCTGCCGAAAATGCCGGCCATGAACTGGTCATCGCCTCCATGAGCGCGACTCTGACCGTCCAGCTTATGATGCAGGGCAACCCAGAGGACGGTGTGGCGCTGGCGGCCGATGCCGTCGGCCTGTTACGTCAGCTTCGCGCCGTTAACGATTCGGACTCGTACGCCGTCATCGACGGTGCGCTGCATCTCTACGCTGCTCAAGCCGCGACGAGGGCAGGAGACCCGACAGAGTCGGAAAGCTTTCTGAAGATTGCGACAGACGTCGCGGCAAAGTCAAGAATTGATCGCGAAAAACATTCTTTGATTTTCGGCCCGACCAATGTTTCGATACAGAAAGTCGGCATATACGTCGACGCGCAACGACCGCATGACGCTCTACGCGAGGCTGCTCGTGTGAGCCCTGACAAGGCCGGTAGCGTGAGTCGCAGATGCTATCACTATCTGCATCTCGCTAGAGCTCATGGCATGCTAGGCGATGACGACGCCGTGATCGACGCGCTAACGGCGGCTTACAGCGCTGCGCCGGAATTCGTCCGACACGATCCTCTCGCCCGAGAGCGAGTACGAGACCTCGTTCGGCGTAGACGCTTTTTCGACGAGCGACTCCGGCGCTTGGCGAACGATATGAAGATTCTAGATTGACTAGTGTGTCGTAATGCTGCTTGATTTACTTGTCAGTATTTGATGTGATTCGGGGGTGGAGGTTTCTGCTGAGGATCGCGTTGAGCTGACGGCGTTGGTGAAGGGCCGAGATGTGCCGGCGCCGGTGGCGGCGCGGGCGCGGATCGTTCTGTTGTGGGTTGAGGGCCGGCGCAAGAAGGAGATCGCGGTGATGGTCGGGGTTTCTCGGCCGACGGTTGATGCATGGCTGGCCCGTTTTGAGGAGCGGGGTGTCAGCGGATTGGCGGACCGGTCTCGGGCCGCGCCGCGGCAGCAGATGTCCCCACACATTCGCGGTCGGGTGGTGGCGCTGACCCGGTCCAGTCCACCGGCGGAGACCGGGCTGACGCAGTGGTCGAGCCGGCTGCTGGCGACATATGTGAGTCGAACCGAGGGCGTGTACGTGTCGCATCACTATGTGGCGACGCTGTGGCGCCAGACTGGTCTGGCGCCGCACCGCCACGGCACGTTCAAGGTCAGCCGAGACCCGGACTTCGCCGGCAAGGTCGCTGACATCGTCGGGCTCTACCTCGACCCGCCGGGCGGTGCCGTGGTGCTGTGCCTGGACGAGAAGAGCGGTATCCAGGCATTGGACCGTACCCAACCGCTGCTGCCGATCACGTTCGACGCCGCCGAGCAGCGCACCGCCGACTACGTGCGTCACGGCACCACCAACCTGTTCGCCGCCCTGAACGTCGCGACCGGGCAGGTCTTCGGCCAATGCCATCCC
The DNA here is from genome assembly GCF_977966315.1 of Frankia sp. CeRuru1. Classification (NCBI taxonomy): domain Bacteria; kingdom Bacillati; phylum Actinomycetota; class Actinomycetes; order Frankiales; family Frankiaceae; genus Frankia; species Frankia sp. CeRuru1. The sequence goes on along the minus strand of NZ_CDWWEW010000184.1, from coordinate 3,999 downwards.
GTCCGCGACGGCGCCCACTTCCTTGCCTTCCTGAAAGCCGCCGTCAAACCCCACGCCGGTAAAGACGTCCACATCGTGCTGGACAACCTGTCGACTCATTCAATCCCCGCCGTATCTGCCTGGCTGGCCGACAACCCCAACGTGCATTTCCACTTCACGCCGGTCGGCTCGTCCTGGATCAACCAGGTCGAGATCTGGCTCGGCATCATCACCCGCCAAGCCATCCGCCGTGGCACCTTCGCCTCCGTTCAGATCCTCACCCGCCAGATCCGCCACTATATCGACCACTACAACCGCGACGCCAAACCCTTTACCTGGACCGCCACAGCAGACGAGATCCTCGCCAAAGTGCGACTCGTCGAAACCAGTATCAGAAAGCTTGTCGACAACAATGGCAAGTAAAGCGACAAGGATTACGGAACACTAGGTATATCTCTTCCGTGCTCGAAGTGAAAAAAAGAGGGGCAGCTCCCCTGGAGTGTCCTCGGGCAGGACGTACTGACGCCCAACACTCTGGCGAAGGAACGGCCACGGCCGGTCGAGCCAGCTGAACTCATGAAAGAGCTCGATGATTAGGCCCGCTTGGGCGACGGCCGTAATGAGCTCTCCTGTGCTGTGCGTCCATAGATACTTCACGGACGATTCCACTTTTGCGTCAGGATCAGCATAGCTGCCCTTGACTTGATAGGCGACTGGTTCGGATCTAGGCCAATATTTTCGACTCACCCTCAGTTCGGTGGATGTATCGTCCAATGTCTTCGCGATTGGATGAATATCCGTCAAGTAAACGAAGCCGCCTGGCTTCAAATAGGCCGCGACGATCTCCGCCCACGCAGTCAGGTCCGGCAACCAGCCAAGAACTCCCCTCGAGGTGTAGACGACGTCCCAAGTGCCAGCCAGCGTTTCGGGCAATCTCATCACGTCTGAGCACACGAAGGTCGCGTCGACACCCAGTTCCTTCGCAAGAGAATTTGCAATTCCTACCGCGCGCGGCGAGAAGTCGACTCCGGTGACCTTCGCGCCGCGCCTTGCCCATGAGACTGAGTCAGCGCCGATCTGGCATTGGAGATGTAGCATTTTCAACCCGCTGACATCGCCCACCTCCTCCACCTCGTAGCGACGGAGCTTGTCAACCCCCCTCCGCACGGAGCCAAGATCATACCAATCGCTCTGCGCATGAAGCTCGGCCCACTCGTCCCACAGAATCCGGTTGGATTCGAGGTAACGATCAACATCGCCCATGCGGCGGACCCCTGTTCTACTCGTCTCCCCCTGTCAGGTTACGCGACGAGGCGGCCTCCGGTTGCCAAATGGCACCCGGCAAGCCTCCCAGGTTCGCCATGCGAGGCGCCTGGCCACGCTTGGTAACGACAGCGAATTTCCGAAGGGGCAACCCCAGGTCACAGCGCTCCTGGCTTGGCAGCAGCCGGCCCGTTGAGCTGCCACTGCCACAGAATGTGTCATCCGCTCTCTCGGGTCGGCGTCATTCTTGCATCTAGTGCCACCGTGCAGGTGATGTTGCCCGGTCTGAAGGTAGAGAGGTAGCGATCGGCGCACATACGTACCTCCGAACGGTTCTATGTGTGTCCATCACTGCCCGAAGCACGATTGGTCGTTCATCATGCCCGCCGACAAGGCCCGGGGCGGACCAGCGAAAGGAGCCCGGGTGTCTGACGGCGCCCAGAGCTACGAAGGCTATTGCATGAAGTGCAAGGAGAAGCGCCGCTACGAGGGTGCGGTACGGATCAGCGGGTGCTGTTCTACCCGCGGCCCGAGCCCTACAGTGGCCGGCGCCGCCGTCCCCGTGACTCGACTGCCCCCGCGGGTCTGACCCCGGTCGGGTTAGCGATCGACCGCGACGACCGGCCGGAGTGGGGCGGATGCGGCCCACGGGACACAGTCCGTGCCCTCGCCGAGCGGCAGCCCCGCCGTCTCGGCGATGAACGCGATCGTCTCCTCGAGTGAGGAGGTCTGCGGGATCACACGTTCACCGCCGACGCCGAGCAGGTCACGCGGCAGGTACCAGCCCCGCATATCCGTGCTGGTGAACTGGGTCGCCTGCGGCCGGGTGGCGTGTCGGCGCAGCGTCTCCTCCAACGACACGTCGAGGTAGAAGACGAAGCTCGTCCCACGATGCGCCGCGAGCAGTCCTGTGATCATGTCGGCGTAGCGGGCGGCGGCGAGGATGCCTTCCAACACCACATGTAGGTTGTGATCAAGCGCAAACCGCACGGTCTGCGCGATCAAGAGCGGTGCCAGACCTCCAGGATCATCCCGCTCGCGGAGAACGATCCGGCGCAGGTAGTCCTGCTCCACCAACGTGCATCCGCGACCGTGCCCCAGCTGCAAGATCTTGGCGACTGAACTCTTCCCCGCCCCCGAGTTTCCCCTGATCACCACGAGTTTCGTTGACTCCGACCCGACCTGTTCGACCGCCACCGTCGGGATTATTCCCGCACAGTTTCAGCGGATCGTCCCCCGACACGCGCCGCCCGGTGGGCCTCACCACAGGCTCCGCGTGGGCGGGGCTCCCGGAACGAATTTCGGGGACGGTCTGGCGCCGTTGGGCGCCGTGCCCGCGGCACGCGACTTTGGCGAGCGGTTCCGCCTGGCGAGGGCAGGTTCAGGCGCTTAGCCAACGCAATCGAAGACGGCCGCCTGCAAGACACGGGGCCGGGTGAGATCCGGCAAGACCGCATCAGCGCCGGCCGCATCAAGATCGCCCATACTGCTGCTGCCGGTGGCAACCCCCACGGCCCGCACGCCCACATCGTGCGCGCCCTTCACATCGTACGGAGTGTCTCCGATCACCACGACCCGAGGTCGGGGAAAGCTCACCTGGTAGACCGCTTCGGCCCGCTTGACCGCGAGACGCACCAACACAGCCCGATCGCTGTCGTCGTCCCCGTATCCGCCTACCTCCAGATCCAGATGGTCCGAGAGTCCGAACGCGGCCAACTTGGTCTCGGCAATCGAGCGGAGGTTGCCGGTCACCACCGACTGCACAACCCCTTCGGCTTCCAACGCCGCGATGGCCTCCCTGGCACCAGGCAGGCGACGACCGGCCTCACGCATCCGGCCCTGGAGCTGCCGGGCAGCCTCCCCCAACGCCTCGTAGAAGGCCGGTAGCAGTGGTTCCGGCTCGGTGATCCCGCAAAGCCGCATGGTCTCCAAGATGATTGCCCGCTCGGTGCGGCCGGTCATGTCCGCCAGCTCCCCCATGGGACCGTCGGTCACAAGCTGGAAGGCGCGGGCGTAGATCTCCCGGCTCACGCCGCTGATCTCAAGGAGCGTGTGGTCGACGTCCCAGAGAATGAGGGCGGGCGCGGCCACCGGGCCATGATCTCATTGCCAGGCTTGGCCTGGCCATGTTGGTGATGTTCCCCCTGCCAGCGGTTGAGCGACCCGAAAGCTCCAACCCGACCGCGGCCAGCGACGACGTGCCGCTCAGGGCCGGCGGGGACGGAGGTTTTCGTCGAGCAGGTGACGCAGCAGGATCGTGCCGGGCATGGCCGCCGACGGCGGTAGGAAGACCGAGGGCATGTCCGGGTCGAACACGGGTGCGCCGGCGCGGCGGGTGAACGGCATCGCGCCGTAGGTGACTTTGTCGTCTATGTCGTAGGTCATCCACAGGATGACCTCCTGCTCGGTCTCCTCATCGGGAATGCCGGTCAGCGGGGAACGCAGCCGGACTGTGTCCGCGTCGACGGCGGCCATGACTTGGGGGACCGCGAGCGCCAGCCGATCGGCGGTGGCTTTGCGGGCCTCGTCGGCGACGCGCTGCTCGTAGGCCTCAGCCCGCTCGCGGTGACGCAGGTAGGACGGCTCGGTCAGGACAAGCTCATGGTCCGCTTCAACCACGGTGATCGCTGGCTGGGTCCGGGCGCGCAACGCGTCCTGGAGCCGACCGACAACCTCATCGAGGATGATGTTGGTGTCGTCGTTCATCGCGTCCCACGCTCCTTCACCTGGCTTGGGCCCAGCCCCAGACGCCCCGAC
>NZ_CDWWEW010000183.1:0-10014 GCF_977966315.1 Frankia sp. CeRuru1 | reverse complement strand
GCCCCCGCCCGGGCAGCAGTGGGGCCCGCAGCCGGGTGGTCAGCAATGGGGTCCGCCGCCCCCCGCGCTGGGAGCGCCCGGTCAGCAGGGTGGCCGGGTGAACCTGGACAAGGGGCGGGTATCGCTCACCAAGGGGCAGAGCGTCTCGTTGGTGAAGACCGGCGCGCCGCCGCTCACCCGGGTCCGGCTGGGCCTTGGGTGGGATCCGGCCCAGCACGGGAAGTCGATCGACCTCGACGCGTCCTGCATCCTGTTCGACGAGCGCGGCAAGGATGTCGACAAGGTCTGGTTCATGTCCAAGAAGGGCGCCCGGGGAGCCGTGCGCCACTCTGGGGACAACCTGACCGGCCATGGCGGAGGGGACGATGAGACGATCATGGTCGATCTCGGCGCCCTGCCGGGGAACGTCGTCACCCTGATCTTCACGGTCAACAGTTTCCAGGGACAGACCTTCGTCGAGGTGCGTAACGCCTACTGCCGGTTGTATGACGATCTCACCGGGCAGGAGCTCGTCCGGTTCGACCTGTCCGACTCCAAGCCGTCCACCGGACTGGTGATGTGCCGGGTGCAGCGCGACCGCGGGGCTCCCACCTGGTCGATGACGGCGATCGGGGAGTTCCACGACGGCAAGACCGTCCGCGCCATGGTCAATCCGTCGAGGCAGTACCTGTAGGCAGTGCCCGTAGCCCGATCCCCGGCCCCGGAACGCCGGGCGGTTTGCCGGCGGCCCGCGCGGCGGTGTTGATCCGGCCGACCTCTCCGGGTTGTGGGATGTCCCGGGCCGGGTAACCTCCGGCCGTGAACAGGTCTGCAGGGCCGTCGTGGGCCGGTATGTTGCGCTTCGCAGGCATCGTCCGGTGATGGGCATGATCTCCCGCCCGGCTCCGTCCCGCGTCTACTGCCGCCGGCTGGCGGGCCTGCTTGTCCTGGACCCGAATGGCGACCAGGTCGGCAGGGTGCGCGATGTGATCGCGACGCTGCGACTCGGGCATGAGCCGCCCCGAGTCCTGGGCCTGGCCGTCGAGGTCCAACGCCGACCGATCTTCGTGCCGATGAGCCGGGTCACCGGGGTGGAGTCGGGCGCGGTGGTGCTGTCCTCGGCCCGGCTGAGCTGGCGGCGTTTCCAGCAGCGCCCGAACGAGACCCGGGTGCTCGGCGAGCTGCTTGACCGGCGGGTGACGCTCATCTCGTCCGGCGTCGAGGTGACCGTCGTCGATGCCGCGATCGAACCGGTTCGCGGCGGCGACTGGGTGCTCGACCAGGTGGCGGTGCGGGTCGGCCGGGGCCGGCGCGGTGAGGTGAAGACGGTCGCCTGGGACGAGGTCACCGGCTTCTCGCTGCCCGAGGAGGGGCAGGGGGCCGCGAACCTGCTCGCCGCGTTCGAGAAGCTGCGGCCCGCCGACCTCGCGTCGCTGCTGCATGACCTGTCCGAGAAACGGCGCGCGGAGGTCGCTGCCGCCCTCGATGACGAGCGGCTTGCCGACGTCCTCGAGGAGCTGCCGGAGGACGAGCAGGTCGAGTTGCTCGGGGGACTCGCCGACGAGCGGGCCGCCGACGTGCTGGAGGCGATGGGCCCCGACGACGCGGCGGACCTGCTGGGCGAGCTGCCCGCCGACGACGCGGAGCGTCTCCTGCGGCTGATGGAGCCCGACGAGGCCGCCGGCGTGCGTCGTCTGCTGCTCTACGCCGACGACACGGCCGGCGGCATGATGACCAGCGAGCCGGTCGTGCTCGCTCCGAACGCGACGGTCGCCGAGGCGCTGGCCCGCATCCGCGAACCCGAGCTTTCCCCGGCGCTTGCCGCGCAGGTCTACGTGGTGCGCCCGCCCTACGAGACGCCCACCGGCCGCTACCTCGGTCTCGCCCATTTCCAGCGGCTGCTGCGTGAGCCGCCGGCGACCCTGGTCGGTGGCGTGATCGACGTCGACATCGCCTCGCTGCGGCCCGAGACCCCGCTGGCCGAGGTCACCCGTCATCTGGCGTCCTACAACCTGGTGGCGGCACCGGTTCTCGACCGCGCCGGCCGGCTCGTCGGCGTCGTCACCGTCGACGATGTGCTCGACCACCTGCTTCCCGCGAACTGGCGGGAGCGACAGCTCGACGCGGACGTGGATGCGCGGGCGACCCCCGGGGCACTGACCCCGCCCGCCGCGGGCGACGTGGAACCAGGCTCCCGCGGCGAGGTGGGCAGCTCCCCGGCCGCGCCATGAGACGCCTGGGACGCCTGGGACGCCGTCGGCCGCGAGGCGCCCGCCTCGATCAGCCGCGGCTGTCCCGGCGGTCCGCCCTGCGCTCCGCCTACGAGCCGGACGCCTTCGGGCGAATCGCGGAGCGGGTGGCGCGTTTCATCGGCACGGCCCGGTACCTCGTTGCGCAGAGCGTCGTGATTGTGCTGTGGGTCGCCTACAACATCATCGCCCCGCAGTCCGCCCGGTTTGACAATTTCCCGTTCATCTTTCTGACGTTGGTCCTGTCGCTGCAGGCCGCGTACGCGGCACCGCTCATCCTGCTGGCGCAGAACCGCCAGGACGACCGGGACCGCGCGAACCTTGCCCAGGACCGCGAGCAGACCATCCGTAACCGCGAGGACACCGAATACCTCGCCCGCGAACTGGCCGCGATGCGCATCACGATCGGCGAGCTCGCCACCCGGGACTTCCTGCGTTCGGAACTGCGGGGGTTGCTCGCGGAGCTGGAGGGGCCGGACGGTGACCGGGCGAAGGACCGGGAGCGGGAACGCGATCGGGAACGCCGAGAGCGCCGACGGCGGGAGAGCGAGCGTTCGTTACGTCCGCCGTGATGACCGGGCCGGTGCGGTGGGCTGGTGCGAACGGCGGCCGCGCGCCGCACCGGCGGGTGCCCGGGTGCCTACCGCACGGTACCGCGACAGAGCGTCAGCACCGCCATCGCGATCTCGACCCCGCGAGGCCCCAGCTCGTCCGCCCAGATCGCGATGATCTCGTTCTCCCGGGCGTGCTGGATGCGAGGCCCGCCCTCGGCCGAGCGCAGCGCCTGGATCTGCTGGGACAGGTCCCGCCGGGTTGCGACGAGATCACGCAGCTGAGCATCGATGTCATCGATGAGCTGTCGTCCCTCGTCGATCGAGGCGATGGCCGGCGCGGTGCTGGGGGCATCGACGACGTTCTCCACAAGTGGGCCTTTCGGTCGGAGGCCCGGCGCACCCCAGGCTGAGACGACCCGGAGGCGGACCGGGCCTGGGTCTGGCGCTTGTGCCGCGTGAGATCAGCGGCGGAGCGGGGACCGTGCCCGGTCCCCATAAAACAGCCGCAGCGACGTGCCGTGACCTGCGAGTCGGCGGCACGTGAATCGACTGCACTGCATGGCAAGAGCATGCCAGCCGCGTGCCGATTCGTCCAGGCGCCTGATCTCTTGGGTAGCCATCCACCCCGACTCTTGGGTAACCCCACCCCGACTGGTCCCTCACCTTGACTGATCCCTCACCTTGACGCGGGCGGCGACGCCGCCCGATCAGGCGTCCGGTAACCGAGGCGAGGCCGGTGAGACCATCGGATAATGGCGCAACTCGAGCTCACCGGCATGCCCCGCCGGCTTTTTTCCTGCACGCCGTCGCGGCTGGCCGCCTTCGAGGACTGCCCCCGCCGGTACCGGATGACGTATCTGGACCGGCCGCGGCCGCCCAAGGGGCCGCCCTGGGCGCACACCTCCTTCGGTGTCAGCGTGCACAACGCGCTGCGACGCTGGTGGGAGGAGCCGATCGAGCAACGGGCCCCGCAGCGGGCCGCGGCGCTGTTGCGGTTGCTGTGGGTCGACGAAGGTTTCCGGGACGGTGAGCAGTCGTACCGGTGGCGCGAGCGCGGCGCGCGGATGGCGCATGACTATGTCGCGCACCTCGATCCGGCGGCCGAGCCGCGCGGGGTCGAGCGCTCGGTCGCGGCCCGTACCGAGGCACTGGCCTTCTCCGGGCGGGTGGACCGTCTTGACGACCGAGACGGGGAGTTGATCGTCGTCGACTACAAGACCGGACGCCGGCCGATCACCGACGACGACGCGCGATCGTCCCCGGCGCTCGCGCTCTACGCCCTGGCCGCCGGGCGGATGCTGCGCCAACCATGCCGGCGGGTCGAGCTGCACCACGTGCCCAGTGGGCGGGTCGCGGCCGCCGAGCACACCGAGGCGAGCATCGCCCGGCACGTGCGGCGGGCGGAGTCGGTCGCGGCGGACGCCGTGCGCGCGACGGAGGCCCTGCGGGCGGGTGAGGATCCGCAACGGGCGTTCCCGCCGAGCCCCGGCCCCCTGTGCTCGTGGTGCGATTTCCGGAGCCACTGCCCCGAGGGGCAGGCGGCTGGCCCCGAACGCCAGCCCTGGGACGCCCTCGGCGACGAGGACGACGAGGGCTGAGGCGCCGGCATACCGGGCCGCCGGACACCGGGCCGGGAGAGGGGCCATCATGAAACGATGCCCGACCAGACCGCCGCGCCTGCCCGGCCGCGGGTCTCCGCGAAGGCCGCGACCTTCACCGAATCGGTGATCCGGGAGATGACCCGGCTCGCTCTCGCGCACGACGCCGTGAACCTCGCGCAGGGCTTCCCCGACTTCGCCTGCCCGCCGCAGCTCAAGGAGGCGGCCAAGGCCGCCATCGACGCGGACGTGAACCAGTACGCCATCACGTGGGGAGCCGCGGAGTTCCGCGCCGCCGTTGCCGCGAAGGTGGCCGAAACCTACCCGGGCTGGTCGGTTGACCCCGGCACCGAGATCTGCGTGACCTGCGGCTCCACCGAGGCGATGATCGCGACGATGCTCGCGCTGGTCGACCCCGGCGACGAAGTGATCATGTTCGAGCCGTTCTACGAGAACTACGGCCCGGATGCGATCCTCTCCGGCGCCCGGCCGAAGCTCGTCCGCCTGCATGCCCCGGACTGGACGATCGACGAGGCGGAGCTGCGTGCGGCGTTCTCCGACCGCACCCGCGCCATCGTGCTGAACACCCCGCACAACCCGACCGGCAAGGTGCTGCGCCGCGCCGAGCTGGACCTCGTCGCCGAGCTCTGCCAGCGCCACGACGCGCTCGTGTTCACCGACGAGATCTACGAGCACATCCACTACCTGGGCCCGGGCGGCCACATCCCGCCGGCCACCGTTCCCGGGTTAGAGGACCGCGCCGTCACCATCAACGCGCTGTCCAAGACCTACGCGGTGACCGGCTGGCGGGTCGGCTGGACGATCGCGCCCGCCGCCTACACCTCGGCGATCCGCAAGGTGCACGATTTCCTCACCGTCGGGGCGGCGGCACCGTTACAGGCCGGCGGGGTGGCGGCGATGAACCTGCCGGAGACGTACTACGTCGATCTCGCCCGGCAGTACCGGGAACGGCGGGACCTGCTCTGCGCGGCCCTCGCCCGGACCGGCTTCACCTTCCGGGAACCGGACGGGGCGTACTACGTGATGTGCGACACCCGCGCGCTCGACCCGGCCGGTGACGACGTGGCCTTCGCCCGCCGGCTGGTCACCGGGATCGGGGTCGCCACCGTTCCCGGCTCGTCGTTCTTCGCGGCCCCGGCGGATGGCCGCCACATCATCCGGTTCGGCTTCCCCAAGAAGCTCACGACCCTGGAGTCCGCGGCGGAGCGGCTTGCCCGTCTCACCCCGGCTACCCCGGGTTGAGGGTCGTCCCAGGCGGCTGGGGCATCGGGTAGCCGGCCTCGGCCGCCCGGGCATGCCCCGCGCGCAGCTCCCGGTCCAGCGCTGCCAGCTGACCGTGTGCCCCGCCGCGCAGCGATCGGCCGGCCAGTCGCGGGCGAGCGGCCATCTCATCGGGCGACGGCGGCGTGTACCGCCCGCGCAGGTATTCCCCGATCCACCGGGCCTGGGCAGCCGCGAGCTGCGCGGGACCCGCGACATGGAACAGCCAGGGAACCTCGAGATCGAAGACCTCGCCGAAACGGGCCGAGCCCGTCCCGGCCGGACCCAGCCGCGCCGCCGGGCCGGTGAGCACCACGGCCTCGAAAACGCCGCGTGGGTGGGCTTCGTCACCCGGGCGTGCCTCGTTACCCGGGTGGGGACCGCCGTGCACCTCAAAAGGCGGACCGTGCGTGGCGGCTCCGACCAGGCGTAACGTATTAAGAGTAACGGCGACGACACTGTCAGTCAGACCGTGCGTGGCGAGTTCGGCGAGGGACGGCGGCGGCGTGGGGCCGTCGGAGAACGCGGTGACGGTCAGCCCACCGTCGGCGAGTGTGATCGTCGCGGCGGTTCCGGCGGCATTGAGACCGAGGACGGCGACACGGGGAAGACCTGGCACGTCGGGGGACTCTAGCGGCGCGGTGATGGATCCCGCGCACTACGGTTGAAGACATGAGTGTTGTTAAGATCAACGTATTGACCGTGCCCGCGGAGCTGCGAGACACCCTGGAGAAGCGGTTCGCCGGCCGCGCCGGCATGGTGGAGCAGGCCGACGGGTTCGAATGGTTCGAGCTGCTGCGCCCGATCGAGGGCACGGACACCTACCTCGTCTACACCCGTTGGCGTAGCGAGGAGGACTTCCAGAAGTGGCAGTCCTCGCAGGCGTTCGGCGAGGGCCACCGGCAGGCTGCGGCTGGTCAGGGCGCTCCCGCGGGCCACGGGGCCCCGGCGGGGGGGCAGGGTGCCCCCGCGGCCACCGCGGCCACGCTGTGGTCGTTCGAGGTGGTGCAGACTGCCGCCCCCGCCTCGCGCTGACCCGCGCCCGGCGGCGCACACCGGATGAGACGAGCGGTACGCCCGGATCTACCGGTGTTGCGGATGGTTGGTCGGTGCCCGACTTAGGGTGATTGCGGAGTGGCCTCGGGGGCGCGTCGAGATTTTCGCCCGTCAAGTGTTGTGACGGATCGGCCACGCCCCCACACTGATCGGTGTGGCCCGAGTACTCGCTGTTGCGAATCAGAAGGGCGGCGTTGCCAAGACGACCTCCGTGTCGAGTCTCGGTGCCGCGCTGTGCGAGCTGGACCGTCGGGTCCTGCTGGTCGATCTCGACCCACAGGCATGTCTGACCTTTTCGCTCGGGCTGGATCCGGATGCCCTCGAACTGTCGGTGCACGACGTCCTGCTGGGACGGTTGTCCGCCGGCATCATCATCACCAGGACACCGGACGGCACCGATCTGCTGCCCGCGACCATCGAGCTGGCGGGTTGTGAGGCGGTGCTGCTGTCACGCACCGGGCGGGAGCACGCGCTGCGGCTCGCCCTCGCCGAGATTGTCGACGAGTATGACTTCATCCTCATCGACTGCCCGCCCTCCCTGGGCGTGCTCACCATCAACGGGTTGACGGCGGCGGACGAGGTCATCGTGCCGCTGCAGTGCGAGACGTTGTCCCACCGCGGCGTGGGCCAGCTGTTGGACACGGTGCACGACGTGCAGCGGCTGACCAATCCCGGCCTGCGGGTCCGCGGCGTGCTGCCGACCCTGTTCGACGGTCGCACGGCGCACTGCCGGGCGGTGCTCGCCGACGTCTCCGCCCGGTACGACATCGCGGTGCTGGCGCCGCCGGTAGCCCGCTCGGTGCGCTTCGCCGAGGCGCCGGGAACGGGGCGGTCCATCCTGACGACCGCACGGCGCTCCAAGGGGGCCGAGGCCTACCGGTCGCATGCCCGGGCCATCGCCGGGGTCGCGGGGGTGGGCACGGCCGCCGGCATCGCTGACATCGCTGACATCGCCGGCATCGCTGACCCTGCCGGGACCGCGGTTGGGCAGGCCGCCGAAACCGTTGACGGCCCGGGGACCACCTCGCCCGGTCGGCGGCAACGCCCTCGGGAGGGGGACGGCCGGCCCGTGGGCATGCGGGACCATTCCCGCCCACCGGCGCAGGTCGGCGAACCGGCCTGCGCCGGAGAGGTGCGGGTGTGAGCCGACGGTGAACGAGCTCGGGTGGACACCCGGCCGGGTGCCGGGCGGGACGCAGGCGCCGGGACAGGCGCAGGACCGGGCGCAGGACCGGGCGACGGCCGGGTTCGACCGGCTGCGTCCGCGTGGCACCCGACCTCCCGTGATCACTCCGGTCCGCGCGAGATCGACGGTGGGTCGGGACGCGCATGGAAAGCGTGCGTTGTACAGCGGCGTTCGCCCCGTGACACCGCCGAACACCAGCCTGACCGTCAGCTGCTCCCGATGCGGGCAGACCAGCTCCCTCGGCGCCTGGCACGCGCTGCGCGTCCTGACGCCGAGCGTCCATCTACCGCTGGTCCGACTCCGGCATCCCTCGTTGGTGCGCTGTCCCTCGTGCCGGCGGCTGAGCTGGGTCCGGTTGGGTCTGCATTTTCGGCCCGCGGGCTGACGACACCCGCGGGCCGGCGACACCCGCGGGTACGCGGGGCCGCCGGGGTGTCAGGCCGACTCGGCTCGAGGCGGCGCGTCGGCGGCGGCCTCGGTACCGTCGCCGGCCTCCCGCATCGTGCCCGTGCCGCGGCCACGGTTGCCCCGACGCCGGTGCCGGCGTCGGGGCGACTCCTCGGCCTCGACGCCCGTCTCCGAGGCCAGGGCGGAGACGACGCGGGCGGTGTCGGTGTCGGTGTCCGTGTCGGTGTCGGTGAGCGGGGCGGTCCCGGTGAACTCGACCAGCCCGGTCTGCCCGGCACCGTCCACCACGGGTGGGCCGGCCTTCCGGCCGTCCTCGTCGACCGGGTCCGCCGGGTCCGCGGCGATGGCCAGCCCCGAGGCCGCGGCCGCCGCACCACCGCCGCGGGTGCGCCGACGGGCGCGAGTCCGGGTCGGCACCGCCGCCGGCTCGGAACGGTCCTGGTCACGCCCGGTCCGCGAGCCGCGGCGCCCGCCGCGGCCGGACTCCCCGAGATCCTCGATGTCCTCGGCCGCGAGCCCGGCGCGGGTCCGCGCCGCGTGCGGCAGGGTGCCCTTCGCGCCCGCCGGGATGCCGAGCGCCTCGTACAGGTGGGGAGAGGTGGAATAGGTCTCCACCGGACCGTCGAACGGCAGGGCGAGTGCCTTGTTGACGAGTGTCCACCGCGGCAGGTCGTCCCAGTCGACGAAGGTGATGGCCACCCCGCTCTCGCCCGCCCGACCGGTGCGGCCGATGCGGTGCAGGTAGACGTTCTCGTCTTCGGGGCACTGGTAGTTGACCACGTGGGTGACACCGTTGATGTCGATGCCCCGCGCGGCCACGTCGGTGGCGACCAGGACGTCGATCTTGCCGGAGCGGAAGGCGCGCAGCGCCTGCTCGCGCTGGCCTTGGCCCAGGTCGCCGTGCACCGCCGCGGCCGCGAAACCGCGCTTGGCGAGGTCCTCGGCGACCTTGTCCGCGGTGCGCCGGGTCCGCACGAACACCATGGCGAGCCCCCGGCCGCCGGCCTGCAGGACCCGGGCCAGCACCTCCATCTTGTCCAGCGCGTGGGCGCGGAAGACGTGCTGACGGGTGGTCGGGACCGTGCGCCCCTCATCCGGCTGTTCCGCGCGGACGTGCACGGGCCGCTTCATGAACCGCCGGGCCAGGGAGATGACCGGGCCGGGCATGGTCGCGGAGAACAGCATCGTCTGCCGCTCGGTCGGCAGCTGCGACATGATGCGCTCGACGTCCGGCAGAAAGCCGAGGTCGAGCATCTCGTCGGCCTCGTCGAGCACCAGGGTGCCGACGCCGGCCAGGTCGAGCACGTGCTGGCGGGCGAGGTCCAGCAGGCGGCCGGGCGTGCCGACGACGATGTCGACGCCGGCGCGCAGCGCGGACAACTGCGGCTCGTAGGCACGCCCGCCGTAGACGGACAGCACCCGCAGGCCACGGCGGGCGCTGGCGCGGGTGACGTCCGCGGTCACCTGGACGCACAGCTCACGGGTGGGCACCACGACGAGGGCCTGTGGACGGCCGTCGGCACCCTCCTCGGCCGCCAGCACCGTCTGTACCACCGGGATGCCGAACGCGAGGGTCTTGCCGGTGCCGGTGCGGGCCTGCCCGATGATGTCGTTGCGGGCCAGGGCGAGTGGGAGCGTCAGCTCCTGGATGGGGAAAGCGTGCACGATGCCCGCTTCGGTCAGCGCCGAGACGGTCTCGGCGC
>NZ_CDWWEW010000182.1:1446-10700 GCF_977966315.1 Frankia sp. CeRuru1 | reverse complement strand
CCCTCGTCGGCAACGGCGATTATCCCGATGTCCTCGTTATCCCGATGGCTCGGGCGGGACCCGCGGGCTGCCGTGGGCTGCGCGGGCCCCGCGATCGGGATAATTCAGAGGCTTTCGAGGAAGGCGAGCAGCGGGTCGCTGGGGGTATAGCGGCCGGCCGGGACGCCAGCGGGTGTCATGCGGGCTAGGGCCTGCTCCTTCAGCTTCATGTCGGCGTGGATGTAGGCCTGGGTCGACTTGGTGCTCTCATGGCCGAGCCAGAGCGCGAGGACGGCGATGTCGACGCCTGCGTGCAGCAGGCTCATCGCGGTGGAGTGCCGGAGGGTGTGTGGGGAGATTTTCTTCGCGGCCAGGGACGGGTAGTTCCTGGCCGCGATCCCGTGGTATTTCGTGAGGCGGGCCTGGATGGCGTCAGGGGACAGCGGCCTGCCCTGGCGGGTGCGGAACAAGGGGGTGTCCGGGTTGCTCCCGCGTTCGGCCAGCCAGTCGCGCAGTGCCGTGACGGTGGACGACTCGAGGGGCGTGTAGCGTTCTTTGCGGCCCTTGCCGAGGCAACGGACATGCGCTTCGCGGTCGAGGTGGACGTCGCCGCAGGTCAGCTGGGTGAGCTCGGAGACGCGCAGGCCGGTGCGCAGCGCGAGCAGGAGCAGCGTGCGGTCACGCCGGCCGGTCCAGGTCCGCCGGTCGGGTGCGTCGAGCAGCGCTCGCGCCTCGTCGTCGGTAAGGAAGCTGACCACGGTGGTGCTGGTGCGCTTGCCTGAGATGGCCAGGACGCGCTGGATGGTCGCGGCGTGCTCGGGTGCCTTCCAGGCGGCGTGGCGGAACAGCGAGCGGATGGCGGCCAGGCGGGCGTTGCGGGTGCGCGCGCTGTTGCCGCGGTCGGATTCCAGATGGTCCAGGAAGGCTGAGATCAGGTCGGCGTCGAGTTGCTCCAGGTCCAGTTGCCACGGCTCGGTCCCGGTGGCGCGGCTGGCGAACTGGACCAGCGGCCGGAGGGCGTCGCGGTAGGCGGTGACGGTGCGGGGGCTGGCCTGCCGCTGCCTGGCCAGCTTGTCGGTGAAGAAGCTCTGCGGGATGGGCGCCAGCGTGGTCATGGCCGGCTCTCCTTTCCGCTGCCCAGGCTCGCGGCGGCGGGGCTGAGCCGGCCGACGGCCAGCCCGAGCAGCTCCGGGGTGGCCTGCAGGTACCAGTACGTCGAGCTCGGGGCGACGTGCCCAAGCCAGGTGGACAGCAGCGGCAGGCGCGTGCTGACGTCCTTCCCGTCGCGGTACCAGCTGATCAGGGTGCTGACCGCGAAGGAGTGCCGCAGGCTCTTGAGGGTGGGCCGGGTGCGGGCGGAACGGGGCTGCAGGCCGGCGCGGCCGACGAGGCGGCGGAACGCGGTGTCGGTGTTGGACGAGTGGAGGCGGCCCCCGCTCAGCGACACGAAGAAGCCCGGCGCTGCCGGGCGAGGGCACAGGTAGTCACGGTGCTCGGCGTATTCGCGCAGGGCGATCACGGTGCTGGGGTGCGGGGCCAGCTCGCGGGACTTGCCGTACTTGCCGTTGATGACCGACAGCCTCCCGTGAGCCAGGTCCACGTGGTCGCGGTCGAGCGCGTAGGCTTCTCCCGGCCGCATGCCCGTCACGGACAGGAGGCCGATCAGCGCCTGGCAGTTGAGCGCGTGCAGACGGGTGGGCCGTTCAGCCGCGGCTTTCATCAGCGCGGCGAGGTCGGCACTGGTGAACAGGAACGGGACGGGCCGCTGGTAACGGCGGGCCAGCAGGTCAGCCGGGGGCACCTGGTGACGGTCGTCGAAGGCGTGCAGGTACCCGGCGAACCCGCGGGCCGCCGAGAGCCGGAACCAGTGCCAGTAGGCGGATCCGCCCGGGCTCGTGGCCCACGACAGCGCGGCGTCGACCGTGACGTGAGCGAGCCCGAGGCCGTCCAGGTAGCGCGCGAAGTCGCCGACGAGCCTGCCCGGCGCTTCCAGCATGTATCCCAGGGACCGGCGCAAGGCCAGGTAGTTCTCCGCGGCGTGCTGCATCGCGTTCATGACACGGCCTCCGCTGCCGGCCACGGGCGGGCCAGCTGCGCCAGCGCCGCCCGGTCGACCTTCGCGTAGATCGCGGTCGTCCGCAGGTCCTGATGCCGCAGCATCTGGGCGACCTCCCCGAGGGCGGCGCCCGCCGCCAGCAACTCCCCGGCCAGCGCATGCCGCAGGCGCTGCGGCCCGGCCGGCTCCATTCCCGCCGCCGCGCACGCCCGCCGGACCACGTCCGCCACGCCCTGCCTGCTCAGCGGCTGGCGTGGCGTTCTGACCGTCCAGAACACGGCCCGGCCTGGCAGGTCCCGCGGCCGGGCCCGCAGGTAGGAGGCCATGGCCTCTCCCGCGTCGGGCGGAAGGGGAAGGCGGTCAGCCCGTCCGCCCTTGCCGTGGATCAGTAGCGTGCCGCCGCGCCAGTCCACGTCGTCCAGCGTGAGTCCGGCTGCCTCCGCGGACCGTAGTCCCAGCCGTGACAGCAGCACCAGCACGGCGTAGTCACGCTGGCCGCGCTCGCTGCCGCGATCGCATGCCGCCAGCAGCGCGCTCACCGCCGAGCCGTCGATCCGGGCGGGAAGGGACGCGAGCCGCCACCGCGGCTCGGTCGGCACCGCGCCGGCCAGCGACCGGGGAATCTGGCCGGTGACGTGCAGGAAACGCAGCAGCGACCGCAGCGGGACCGACAGGCTGCGTGCCAACGGACCGCCCGGGCGGATCAGCTCGCCGATGACCTCCAGGACGCGGCCCGCCGTCATCTCCCGCAGAGCCTCATCGACCGGGTCCGGCAGCCGCGCCAAGAACAAGGCTGCGTTGTGCGAGTAGTTGTCGACCGTCCCCTGCGCTAGTCCGCGTTCCCGGGCCAGGTAGCAGCGGAAAGCCTCCGCCAGCTGGCCCCGGGCACCAGCGTCAGAGCGTGCCATGACACCCTCCCTTCGTCTGGATGTTCCGACTCATCCAGACGAAGGACAGCAGGTATCACAGAGGAGGCCGCAAGTTATCCCGATCGCGGGGCCC
The DNA here is from genome assembly GCF_977966315.1 of Frankia sp. CeRuru1. Classification (NCBI taxonomy): domain Bacteria; kingdom Bacillati; phylum Actinomycetota; class Actinomycetes; order Frankiales; family Frankiaceae; genus Frankia; species Frankia sp. CeRuru1. Next base: position 7,663 of record NZ_CDWWEW010000182.1, on the reverse strand, counting down.
GCGCAGCCCACGGCAGCCCGCGGGTCCCGCCCGAGCCATCGGGATAACGAGGACATCAGGATAATCGCCGTTATCCGGACATCCGGACATCCGGATAACGGCGACTTCGACGCCTACTGGACCTACCACCTCCAGCAAGAACAACACCGCAACCATCACAGCAAGTTCGCCGACCACTACACCCCGACTTGATCACGTCACTTGACAGGAACTACACCCGACGACGATGAGCGGAAGTTCATTATCGATCAGCAGCTCTCGCTTGCTGGCTTGCGTGATGCCGGCAGCGTTCAACTCCTGGACCGTGAAAAGTTGGAAGTGTTGCCGGGAATCTCCTTGATGCCGACCCTGGGGCACACCAGCGTCATGGCGGCCAGCGGCGGCCAGCGGATCCTGTTCTTCGGTGACGCGATCACCTGCCCGCACCAGTTACACCACCCGAGCTGGCACAGCGTTGGCGACGTCGACGTCAAGCTTGCGAACCACAGCCGGGAGTGGATCTGGAACGAGCTGTCGAAGCCAGGAACCGACGGGGTCGGCTCACACTTCCCGCAGGCACAGGAGGGCACCCTCGCACTCCACGAAGGGCGAGCGTGGTCAGCCTGAAACTCACCGGGAGGGCCCGGCGCGCCCGGGCAGCCGAGCCACGGGCCCTCCCGCACCTACCAAGCGGCGAGATGAAGATCGGTGAGTACTCCAAGCCGTGTCGTCGACGTCGCCCGGCCGCCGTTCACATTGCCGGTCGCCTGCGTCGCCGGGGGATTCGTCATGACGGCATGAGCTGGCGAATGACGGCTGGCTCGGTCAGGGACGGGGTCACCAGGAGAGGGCGTCCTTCCGCCGGCCACGGCAGGGGTGTGCTCTGCGGCCAGTCTCCGGTGGTAACGACGATGACCGCCAGACCGGCCCGCTGCGCGGCGATTGCCCCGATCCTGGAGTCCTCGACGGCGACCGCGTCGCGCGGATCAACTCCCAGGGTCGAGCAGGCGGTTAGGTAGACCTCCGGGTGAGGCTTGGGTAGGTCGACATCGTCCGCGGCGATGGTCGCGTCGAACGCCACATCGAATCCCGCGCCGGTGAGCATCGCGACGAGTACATCGGCCGGGCTGTTCGAGGCGACCGCCATCGGTACGCTGCCGCTCAGGCCAGCGAGCAGGGCGGCCGCGCCCGGCATGGCGCGAGGAGGGTCACGTTTCACCGCCTGCCGCAGCGAACGGTGAAGCACCGATGCGATCAAGGCAGCTTCGTGTTCCTGGTTGCCCCAGCGCGCGATCCGCGCGGCCCCCGACGCGACGGAGCTGCCGACCAGCTGCCCGCGCATCGCGTCGTCCAACTCGAAGGAGACGGCCGCGGCCGCCTCGTCGAACGCGGTGGCCCATGCCGCCGTGCTGTCCACGAGCAATCCATCGCAGTCGAACACCACCGCGGCTGGCCGCTGACTGCCCCCTGTTCGCTGGTTCGCGCCGTGGTCGGAAAACGTCCCAGAGATAATCATCTGTCTCCATCAGAATCTGAACAGTCCGAGCGAATCAGTAGCGATTGAGTAGGACGAATCAGTAACAGTGTTCATCGAGAGCATCCGCAGCCAGAGTCTGCGCGATGCGGGCATGGTCAGGATTCCGCAGAAGAAGAGCGATGAAAAGGCTCTCAAGAACCAGGAGGTGGGCGAGACGGCTGGTCATCGCCTCTATTTGGTACCGGGTTTTACGACTCCCGGCGACGAGCACGGTTGTCGCGACCTCCGTCAACGGGCTGCTGTGAAAACTGGTGATCGCGATAACCGCGGCACCGGCGGCGTGTGCGCCGCGAGCAGCGCCTACGGTCTCATGAGTCGCCCCGGTGTGACTCACCGCGACCGCGACATCATCCGGCCCGAGCAGGCGTGCCTGCACGTGCTGCGTGTGCACATCCGGCGGGAAGCTGGCCGGGACGCCGATCGTGGCCAGCCGAAACGCCCCGTCCGCGGCAATCGGTGCGCTTGTGCCGACCCCCAGAAAAAGAACACGCCGCGCCGCATGGAGCGCCTCAACGGCATCGGCAAGCGCACCCGCGCCCACGCTCATCGGGACGCGCGACAGTGCCTGACCGTTCGAGGCCGCCAGCTTGGCAAGCACCTGATGCACGGTGTCGCTGGGATCGATGTCCTCCCGGGGGCGTTCACCGAGCGGCAGAAGATCTTGAGCTAGAGCGATCTTGGCTGCCTGGAAACCCTTGAAGCCGAGACTTTGGCACGCGCGGACGACCGTGGCGACCCCCACCCCCGCGGCAGCGGCGACCTCGGATACCGAGAGATTAAGGATCTCCGCTCCCGGCTCCAGCAACGCTTCGAGGACCCGGGCCTCGCTCGGAGCGAGATCCGCGGCGGCCCCCCCGCACCCGTTCAGCAAGGGTGCCAGCCGGCTCGTCAGCAACGCTCGCCGCGCCGGTCTCACTGGGCCTGGTCGCCCTGGGCCTGGTCGTCACATCCACGAACCTAGCCACACGGAACAACGTTCCGATGAACGATGGATGGACATTTTATATCAAGAAAATATCGGAATTTTGTTCCGACGCTGCTCCTCACGCAGGGCTAGCTGGTATTTGCGGACGGATCCGGAACCCGTCCGCGGGCGGGCACGTTACCGCCGGGCGAGTCGGCCCAGTACCGGCGGAAGCTCGCCGGAATACACCACGGTCAGGAAACAGGTGGCCCGGGTCAGCGCGACGTAGAGGTCGGCGAGCCCCCGGGTCGGCCCGGCCAGCAACGCGGCCGGTTCCACCAGCACCACCGCGTCGAACTCGAGACCTTTGCTCTCCGCCACGCTCAGCACCGCCACCGGCGCGTCGAGAGCGTTGCCGACGGCGCTGGCGGGGTCGACGGAGTCCGCCGCGACCGCCAGATCCGGGAGGGCTGCCATGAGGGCACCGCGCAGCCCCGGGATGTCCTGCGGGCGGCAGATCACGGCGACCCGCCCGTCACCGACCTCGCTCGCGGCCCGGCTCGCCGCGTACACCACGGCGGCGACGAGGTCCCCGGGAGGCTCCTGGGCGAAGGTCCGCCTGTCCTTTAGCAGACCAGTCTCGAGCAGACCGACGAGGCCCGGGACATCGTCGGTCGTCACGTCGCCCACGCGCACCGCCGTCGGGGCACGGCCCACCGAACGCGCTGAGAGGGGAACGGAGACCGTCGGGTCCTGCGCCCGCAGGACGTCGGCGGCAACGTCCATGATCTCCCGAGGTGTGCGGTAGTTGACGCTGAGCCGCTCGACCGTGAACCGGTCGCCGACCGCGGGCCCCAGCAGCTCCCCCCAGGACGTCGGCGCGCCCGGCCGGGCGGTCTGGGCCAGGTCACCGACGAGGGTCGCCGTGCGTCCCGGGCAGCGCCGCCACAGCAGCCGCCACAACATCGGCGAGACCTCCTGGGCCTCGTCGACGATCAGGTGGCCGAAAGTCCAGGTGCGGTCCTCGCGGGCATGATCGGCGGCACTGCGCCGCGCCCGCGGCCCGCTCCACCGCTCGGCGAGCGCCTCGGCGTCAACCTGCCCCTCGAGCCCGAGCATGTCCACCACGCCCCGGGCGTACTCGCGCTCCTCCTCGCGTTCCCGCTCGGCACGGCGGGCGGTCTCGCGGCCGGTCTCCTCGCCCGGGTCGCCGAGCAGCTCGGCGGCCTCGTCGAGCAGCGGCACATCGGCCGGAGCCCACGCCCGCTCGGCCCGCTCGACCCGATCGACGGCCGCTGTACCCGCCGTACCCACGCCGTCGCGCTGCACCGGGATCCGGGCGGACGCTGCGGCCGTCCGCCGGTCCTCGAGCAGAGATCGTTCCGCCGGGGTGAGCCGGCTACCCGCCGCACGCGCCAGGGCCGCCGGATCGGCGAAGAGCTCCTCGAGGAGCCGCTGGGGGGTCAGCAGCGGCCAGAGGCCATCGAGCACCGTACGGACCTCTTCCGCCGACCACAGGTCCCGGATGATCTGGCCGCGTTCGTCGGCGTCGAGCAGCCCGCCCGGGATCTGGTTCACCACCTGGGTGGCCAGCTCTGCCAACAGCTCGCGCAGGAAGATCCGACGGGCCGAGTTGTGCGGGCGGCGGCTGCGCCGCGCCCGGGTGCGGGCCCGCGCGACCGTGTCGCGACCGAGGCGCAGCATGTGATCGTCGTAGGGGATGAGTACCTCTCGCCGCGGCAGCCGCTGCCGGTCCCTGACGGCGGCGGCGATGACCTCGGCCATCCGCGGATCACCCTTGAGCGCAGCGGTTGCGACGTCCTCGACGCCGTGCGCGTCGACCCCGGGAAAGAGCCGTCCCGGCGTGGCGAAGATCACCCCGGTCTCCCCGAGGGAGGGCAGCACCTGGTCAATATAGCGCAGGAACACCGGACTCGGCCCCACGATCAGCACGCCGGACTGGTCGAGTCGAGCCCGGTCGTTGTAGAGCAGATAGGCGGCACGGTGCAGCGCCACCGCGGTCTTACCGGTCCCCGGTCCACCGTCGACGACGAGCACGCCGTTCGCCCGCGCCCGGATGATGCGGTCCTGCTCGGCCTGCAGAGTGGCGATGATGTCGTGCATGCGCCCGGTCCTGGGCGCGGCCAGCGCCTCGAGCAACATCGTGTCGCCGGACGCCGTCACCCCGCCGGGCTCGCTCGTGCCGGTGCCAGTGCCGGCCGGCAGGCTCAACGGGTCGTCGGCGATGCCGGTGACCTCCCGGCCCTTGGTCCGCAGATGACGCCGCCGCACCAGACCGTGCGGATCGGCCAGCGTCGCCCGGTAGAAGGCGGTGGCCACCGGGGCCCGCCAGTCCACCAGGATCGGTTCCTGCTCGCTGTCGGACAGGCCGATCCGGCCGATGTACGTCCGGCGCCCGTCGGCGTGGTCCATCGCGCCGAAACACAGCCGCCCTTCGGCGGCGTCGAGGCGGGCGAGCCGGTCGGCGTGGGTCGCCGCGAACACGTCCCGTTCCACGAGTGACTGTGGGGTGCCCGTGCCACTTTCCAGCAGGACCCGGCGCAGCTGCCCACGGGTGATCTCGCGGACCTCGTCCAACCGGATGTACAGCGTGTCCAGGTACGCCTGTTCACGGGCGCGCTCGACGTCCTGCATGGTCGGCACCGGCTCTCCTCCCAGTCGCGGTCGGATTCTTGGGCTGCGGCTTCCCGGGCTGCGGGCCGACGCCGTCAGGTGAGCCAGGGAGAGTAACAGCCCCTCCCCGGCAGATCTTCCCGGCCCGCCTGGTGACCCGGCTCCGGTGACCCCACCCTGGTAACGACATGTCCACGACAACGACGGCGTGTCCACGAACGACCACGGCAACCACGGCAAGCCGGCACGGCGGCCGGCACGGCGGCCGGAATGCCGCATCATCGCTGTTCCAGGTTACGGATGTCCGGCGACGGGATACACCGCAGTGATCCACCTGGTGCGGGGTAGCGACCAACCTGATCCGAGGTAGCAGACGGCCCGGGCGAAGGAGCCGTTTCCGGCGGTTCCTTCGCATCCACGGTGAACGGCGTCCCGAACTGGGGCGTCCACCGAGGTGATCAGACGCCCACCGAGGTGAGATGCTCCACCAGGGTGCCGTCGAAGGCCGGCAGATCATCCGGCCTGCGGCTGCTGATCAGCGTGTTCGGCCCGGACCGGCAGATGACGACCTGCTCGTCCACGACCTCGGCCCCGGCGTTGCGCAGATCGGTGCGCAGGCTCGGCCAGCTCGTGATCCGCCGTCCGCGGACCACGTCCGCCTCGATCAGGGTCCAGGGAGCGTGGCAGATCGACGCCACCGGGCGGCCGGCATCGAAGAAGTACCGGACGAACTCGACAACACCCGGCTGCCACCGCAACTCGTCCGGATTGGCGACTCCGCCGGGCAGCACCAGCGCGTCGAAGTCCGCGGGATCCGCCTCGGCGACCGTGACGTCGACCGGGAAGGTGTCCGCGGGGTCCAGGTGCCGGAACGCCTGCACCCTGCCTCCCTCCGTCGACACCAGCACCGGACTCAGGCCGGCCTGCTCGATGGCCTTCCACGGCTCGGTGAGTTCGACCTGCTCGACGCCCTCCGGTGCCACCAAAAACGCGATCTTGCGTTGAATCCTGTCGTCGTGCGTCGTCATCGACACGTCCTCCTGCCTGATTCCTGTCTGCTGTCTGCTTGCCGTCTGCCTGCTGTCTGACTCCTGTCTGCCTGCTGTCTGCCTGCTGTCTGCTCTTGTCTCGCCAGCTGGGGTCGGGACCGGACGGGCGTCAGG
>NZ_CDWWEW010000182.1:0-770 GCF_977966315.1 Frankia sp. CeRuru1 | reverse complement strand
GGGGTCGGGACCGGACGGGCGTCAGGGCCTGCTCGCCGCCTCCCGCAGGTCGGTGACGTCGTGCTCGAGACGCGCCCGCACCAGCGCAGCGACCAGCCGCGGGAAGTCCTGCCGGTCGACCAGCGCGGCGAGCCTCGCCGGGCCGGTCGGCAGCCCGAGGGCTCCAGCCGTTCTCCGGGTAGCTTCGTCGAGGTAGGGCACCAGCTCGTCCCATCCCGCCTGCGCCTCGCGCAGGAAGATGTCGGCACCGACCGGACCGATCCCCTTAATCTTCTGCAGCAGCTCCCGCTCCCGGTCCGGGGAGTGCTCGGCGGCATCCCGCAGCCGGCGGACATCACCGTCGTAAGTGTCCATCAGGTAACGGCAGGCCGCCTCCAATGTCCGAGAGGTGCTCTCGTCGTAGCGCGCGTACCCGCTGCCGTTCAGCACCCGGGTACGGTCCTCCCAGGTCGCCTCGGCCATGGCGGCGGCGTCGGTCCAGCCGGCGTCCATCAGGGAACGGCAGGCGGCGACCGCGATCGACGTGCGGATCCGTGCGCTCGCGAGCAGGGCGAAGACGATCAGCCTGAACATCGCCTCCGCGGTGTCGGCCGGCACGTCGGCGCCGATCTCGTCGGCGTAGGTCCGCCCATGCCGGGCGAGCAGTTCGGCGAGCACCGCCTCTGTGTCGGTTCCAGCCATGCAGTGGGGCTACCCGCGATACCCGCCATCACTCCGCCCCGCCCATGCGCTCCGCACACGCACTCCGCCCTGCCCGTGCCGTCCCGGCG
>NZ_CDWWEW010000181.1:0-10035 GCF_977966315.1 Frankia sp. CeRuru1 | reverse complement strand
GTCCAGCGCCGGCCACTCCATCGGCTCGCGCAGCAGGGCCAGCATGCCACTTTCCCAGTCGACGTGCGGGGTCGCCAGCTCGGCGTGCAGCGTCCTGGGCAGGACTCCGTGCTGGATGGCCTGGACCATCTTGATGACGCCGCCGACTCCGGCGGCTGCCTGCGCGTGTCCGATGTTGGACTTGAGGGATCCGAGCCGAAGGGGCCGATCCGGGGAGCGGCCGCGACCGTAGGTGGCGATCAGGGCGTTGGCCTCGATCGGGTCACCGAGGGGTGTTCCGGTGCCGTGGGCCTCCACGACGTCGATGTCGGAGGTCGACAGTCCCGCGTTCGCGAGGGCCTGGCGGATCACGCGTTCCTGGGCGGGTCCATTGGGCGCGCTGAGGCCGTTGCTGGCGCCGTCCTGGTTCACCGCGGAACCACTGATCACCGCAAGCACCCGGCGGCCGTTGCGCCGGGCGTCGGAGAGCCGCTCCAGCAGCAGGAGCCCGGCACCCTCGGCCCAGCCGGTGCCGTCAGCGGAAGCGGCGAAGGACCTGCACCTGCCGTCCGGTGACAGACCGCGCAAGCGGGAGAACTCGACGAACGCCTGTGGCGTGGACATCACCGTCACCCCACCGGCCAGCGCCAGATCGCACTCCTCCCGGCGCAACGCGGCGACCGCGAGGTGAACGGCGACCAGCGACGAGGAACAGGCCGTGTCGATGGTGACGGCGGGTCCCTCCAGGCCCAGGACGTAGGCCAGCCGGCCCGACACGACGCTGCCCGCACTCCCGCTGTAGAGATAGCCCTCGAACTCCTCCGGCGGGAGGTGGAAACGTGACCCGTAGTCGTGGTACATCGACCCGACGTACACACTCGCCCGGCTTTCGCGGCGTTGGTCCGAGGTGATGCCGGCTCGCTCGAAGCTTTCCCACGCGGTCTCCAGCAGCAGCCGTTGCTGGGGATCGGTGGCCAGAGCCTCCCGGGGCGACATGCCGAAGAACTCCGGGTCGAACTGGTCCGCGTCGTGCAGGAAGCCGCCCTGATCGGTGTATGACGTCCCGAGGGTGTCGGGATCGGGGTCATAGAGCCGGTCCAGAGGCCAGCCGCGGTGCTCGGGAAAGGGCGTCACGGCGTCGATGCCGTCGGCGACGAGCTGCCACAGCCGTTCCGGCGAGTCCACGCCGCCGGGGTAGCGGCAGGCCATTCCGATGATGGCGACCGGCTCCCGGTTCCTTTCCTCGATCTCGCGCAGACGCCGGCGGCTGGCGCGGGCATCAGCGACGGCGCGCGCCAGGTACTTGCGGAGCTTGTCTTCGTCAGCGCCCACTGTTCTGCGCTCCCGGGATCTCCTCAGAGCAGGCGACAGCCGGATCCCCGGTATTGTGCACGGTGATCTTCCTTTCCTGGGGAAGTCTCGCGCGAATCGCATCCTCTGGAATTGTCGCCGCATTGTCGTAACGCGGCGGTAACCGCGCACTCCCGGTGCTCCAGGTGGCATCTGATGACCGTCGGAGGACCCTGTGGTTAGTGTCTGATTACGAGGCCTCCGGGGGGTGGCAGTAGAGTTCTGAACAAACGTCCATCGAAGGCGGGAAATGGAATAAAAATGACCACGGAGAGCGAAGAACGCGATCTCGCCGAACCCTATATCGGGAGTCTCCTCGAATCGCTCGGGCTGGGCGTCCACTACTCACGGGCAGTCGGAGACACTCTCTTCTGCCGCGACGAGACGGGGAGTGAGATCTCCGTTCTCGATCTTGTTGGCGGATTTGGATCGACGATCCTCGGGCACAACAATCCAGAGATCGTCTCCTATGCCAAGGAACTTCTCGACCGGCAGGTTCCGGTCCACGCCCAGTTCTCGAGACATCCCTACGCCAGCGATCTCGCGCGGGCTGTCAACGCCATCATCAGGCGTGAGTTCGGAACGTCCGAAGAATACTCGGCGGTATTTGCCAACAGTGGCGCCGAGGCGGTCGAGATAGCGATGAAACACGCGGAGCTCGACCGGGTCATGAGGGTCGCCGCCATCGCGGCGGAGATCGAGGGCAACCTCGCCGCGGCGCAGGCGGCCGTCGCTGCTGGTGCCGCGGTCGTGGCAAGCGGGTCGTCCGTTCGCCTGGGTATCGAAGGGTCGCGTGCGCTGGATCTCGACGAGGTGATCGCCGGGATCGGACGCGCCAACAAGGAACGTATGACCGCCACGCCGGTGTTTCTGGCGCCGGAGGGATCGTTCCATGGAAAGCTGGTCGGCAGCGTTCAGCTCACGCACAACGTCGACTTCAGGACTCCCTTCGGTCTCCTGGCCGCGCAGTGCCGGTTCGTTCCCGTGCACGAGCCCGACGCACTCACTCGGACTATCGAGACCGAGCGGAAAACGCTGTTCGATCTCGCGGTCGACGGTCATGCCGTGCACGTTGTCGAACGTGACCTGCCAGTGTTCGCCGCTTTCGTCCTCGAGCCCGTCCAGGGTGAGGCGGGGATCCGGGCGTTCGACCGGGAGACGGTGCTGCGCATCCAGCGGGAATGCGCGGCGGTCGATTGCCCGGTCATCGTCGACGAGGTGCAGTGTGGAATGGGCCGTACCGGCGCCTTCTTCGCGAGTTCGTGGCTGGGTCTGCAGGGTGATTACTACACGCTGGCAAAGAGTCTCGGTGGCGGGATCGTCAAGACTGGTATGACCCTGGTGCGTGGTTCTCGCTACCGCCGGGAGTTCGAACTTTTGCACAGTTCCACCTTCGCGAAGGACTCCTTCTCCACTTTGATTGCCAGTCGCACGGTGGAACTGCTGGAGGCGGGCAACGGCGCAGCATATCGAAAGGCCGCGGAACGCGGCGAGCGCATTCTGGAGATGCTGCACTCACTGTGGAAGGAATTCGGAAACGTTGTCCGGGACGTCCGCGGTGTCGGTCTCATGATCGGCCTGGAGTTCCACGACCAGTCGGGCTCCACCCTGGAGGGCGTAGCCGAGCAGTCCCGGGCCGGGCTGCTCGGCTACGCCCTGTCCGGATATCTGCTGCGTCGGCATGCGATCCGTGTTCTTCCGACCGCCAGCGCCACGAACACGCTGCGGCTGGAGCCGTCGGTCTGGATCACGGACGCCGAGATAGATCGCCTGGAGTCCGGGCTGCGCGGCCTGCTGGTCGCGCTTCGGGATCACGCCGGCGCCGACCTCGCGAGCGGCGGCCTGCCGACCACGGGCTCGGCTGGGCAGACCGGCGGACAGCGGCCGCGGTAGCCGGCCGGCGGGGCCGCCGCCACGGACACCGCACCGAGACAGCACTGCGACTTTCCGCAGTTATGAAGGAGCGAGCTACCCAGATGACGACATGGTCTGACGGTCACGAGGGCGGTCGCGGCGAGGCGGTTGCGGTCGTCGGAATTGCCTGCCGCCTGCCCGGAGCGTTCGGAACCGCGGAGTTCTGGAACCTGCTGGTCGACGGTCGCAGCGCGGTGGCTGAGGTTCCAACCGACCGGCGGCACGGGATCTCGGATCCGGCTCTGCTCGGTGGTGCCCGGTTCGGGGCTTTCCTGGAGGCGGTGGGAGATTTCGATGCCGCCTTCTTCGGAATCTCCCCGAGAGAGGCCGCCGCGATGGATCCGCAGCAGCGGCTGGTCCTGGAGCTGGCCTGGGCGGCGTTGGAGGACGCCGGAATTGTGCCCGCCGACCTGGCCGGCTCCGCCGCCTCGGTGTTTGTCGGCTCCTTGCGTGACGACTATGCCGGCCTCGTCCTGAGCGGCGGCGATCGGCTGATCACACAGCACACGAATACCGGCACCCACCGCGCCATCATCGCCAACCGGGTCTCCTATGCCCTGGATCTGCGTGGGTCGAGCGTCGTGGTGGACACAGCTCAGTCGTCCTCGCTGGTGGCGGTCCATATGGCGGCGCACAGCGTGCGATCGGGCGAGTCGCCGGTCGCTCTCGCCGCCGGAGTGAACCTCAACCTCTGGGCCTCCGGGGCACTGGGGGCGCAGCGGTTCGGCGGACTCTCGCCGGACGGACGCAGCTACGTCTTCGACGCCCGGGCCAACGGGTATGTCCGAGGTGAGGGCGCCGTGGTCATGGTGCTCAGGCCACTGGCCGCCGCCCTGGCCGACGGCGACGACGTGTACGCGGTCATCCGCGGCAGCGCCACGAACAACGACGGAGCGACCTCCGGCCTGACCGTGCCCAGCCCCGCGGCGCAGGAGAAGGTCCTGCGCGCCGCGCTGCGACAGGCCGGCACTGCCCCGGCGCAGGTGCAGTACGTGGAACTGCACGGTACCGGGACTCCGGTAGGCGACCCGATCGAGGCGACCGCTCTGGGTGCTGTCTTCGCCGGCCGGCGGTCGGGCGGGGACGCCCGGAGCGCGCAGCCGTTGTCGGTGGGGTCGGTGAAGACCAACATCGGGCATCTCGAAGGCGCCGCCGGGATCGCCGGGCTGCTCAAGACGGTGCTTAGCATCCGGCACCGGCGCCTTCCCGCGAGTCTGAACTTCGCGACGGCCAACCCGGACATTCGCCTCGACGACCTCGGGCTGCGGGTGAACACGGAGCTCTCCGCCTGGCCGCGTCCGGCTGAACCGCTGATTGCCGGAGTCTCGTCGTTCGGCATGGGGGGCACGAACGCGCACGTGATCGTGGGTGAACCGCCGGGTGCCGCCCGTGTGCCCACCAGGCACCCGGCCGACGAGGCGGACCCGCGGGTACACCCGGTTCCCGTCTCCGGCAGGACTCCCGCCGCGCTGCGGGCACACGCCGCCGTGCTGCGAGAGACGGGTCTCCCCCCGGGCGATCTCGGGTTCTCGCTGGCGACGACCCGGACCTCCTTCCGACACCGGGCGGTCGTCCTCGCCTCCACCGGCGAGGACCTGCGCAGCGGCCTTGATGCCCTGGCGAACGGGACACCCGCGCCGAACGTGATCTCGTCGGACGCCTTCGGAGATCACCAGCCCGTGGGCTCCGACGCGGTCGATGGGCAGACCGCGCAGGAAACGCAGGACCTGGCCGGCCTTGCGGCCCGCTACATCCTGGGCGCCGACGTCGACTGGCCAGCGGCGTACTCCGGGACCCACGCCAGGCGGGTCCGGCTACCCGGTTACCCCTTCCAGCGAGAACGGTTCTGGGCCGATGACCACCGCATGCCGGAACCTTGGTCCTCCACCGGTGCGGGGCGGACGGACACCGACCCGGGCACCCTGGTCCGGGTACAGGTGGCGGCTGCGCTCGGTCTGGATGATCCGGATCGGGTGGAGCTGGACACGAACTTCCGTGACCTCGGCTTCTCCTCGTTGATGACCGTGGAACTGATCGAGAACCTCTCCGCTGCCACGGGACGATCTCTGCCAGGCGGTCTGCTCTTCGACTATCCGACGCCACAGGAGCTGATCATCCACCTTGCCGGCACCGCGATCACGCCGGTGGCCGCGGGGACGAGCCCGGCCGTCCTCCCGCCTGCCCGGGGCGCGCACCCGACGGGTGACGCGGACGAGGACGCTGTCGCGATCATCGGTATGGCCTGCCGCCTTCCCGGCGGGATCGAGTCGCCCCAGGACCTGTGGCGGGTGGTGTTCGAGGAACGGGACGTGATCAGCTCGTTCCCCACCGACCGGGGGTGGCGGCCCGGGCAGGGATACTCCCGGGTCGGGGGCTTCCTCGACACCGCGGCTGAGTTCGACGCGGCGTTCTTCGGGATCTCCCCCAGAGAAGCCCTGGCCATGGACCCGCAACAACGCCTGCTGCTGCAGACCTGCTGGGAGGCGCTGGAACGGGCCGGAATCGAGCCGCGGTCCCTGCGCGGCAGCCGCACCGGGGTCTTCGTCGGCGGCACTGCCGCCGACTACGGCCCTCGGATGTACGAGGCCGACGAGGAGGTCGGCGGCTATGTGCTGACCGGGACGACGACCAGCGTGCTGTCGGGACGAATCGCCTACCAGTTCGGATTCGTGGGCCCGACGCTCACGGTCGACACCGCCTGTTCGTCGTCGCTGGTCGCACTTCATCTCGCTGTGCGCGCCCTGCGCAGCGGCGAGGCGTCGGCGGCGCTCGCCGGCGGGGTGACCGTGATGGCCACGCCGGGCATGTTCGAGGAGTTCGCCCGGCAGCACGGTCTGGCCGCTGACGGGCGGTGCAAGGCCTTCTCCGCGGACGCCGACGGCACCGGATGGGCCGAGGGCGTGGGAATGCTGGTGCTGGAACGGCTGGCGGACGCCCGGCGGCACGGCCACCCGGTTCTCGCCGTGATCCGCGGAACCGCGATCAACTCCGACGGCTCCTCCAACGGGCTGACGGCACCCAGCGGCCTTTCGCAGCAGCGGCTCATCAACGCGGCGTTGACCGACGCGGGCCTGACCAGTTCCGATGTCGATCTCCTGGAGGCGCACGGCACCGGCACCACCCTGGGCGACCCGATCGAGGTCGAGGCGATTCTCGCCACCTACGGGCAGAACCGCCAGATCCCCCTAGCCGTCGGCTCGCTGAAATCCAACATCGGTCACACCCAGGCGGCGGCTGGCGTCGCGGGTGTCATCAAGGCGGTCCAGGCCATGCGGCACCGCGTGCTGCCGCGAACCCTGCATGCCGATGTCCCCACCGCCCGCGTGGACTGGACATCCGGGAAGGTCGAGGTAGTGACGCGGGCCAGGTCGTGGCAGCCGACCTCCGGGCCGCTGCGTGCCGGCGTGTCCGCGTTCGGGATCAGCGGCACGAACGCCCACGTGGTTCTTGAGGAGGGGGAAAAGAGCACGACGGCACTGGTGTTCACGGGCCAGGGGGCGCAGCGGCCCGGGATGGGCCGGGAACTGTACGCGCGCTTCCCGGAGTTCGCGCGGGTGTTCGACGAGGTGTGCACGGCGTTTGACCCCCATCTGGACGAGCCGCTGCGGGAACTGATGTTCGGCGCCGGACCGGCCACCGGCTCGCGGCTGAACCAGACCCGCTACACCCAGCCGGCGCTGTTCGCCTTCGAGGTCGCGCTGGCCGCGCTGGCTGCCGACCACGGCCTGAGCGCCGATCTGCTCGCCGGCCATTCCATCGGCGAGCTGTCCGCCGCCCATGTGGCCGGGGTGTTCTCCCTGCCGGACGCTGCCCGACTGGTGGCTGCCCGAGGCCGGCTGATGCAGCAGGCCCGCTCCGGTGGCGCGATGATCGCGGTGGAGGCGACCGAGGCCGAGGTCGTCGCGACCCTGGTCGACGGAGTGGCGCTGGCGGCGGTGAACGGCCCGGTGTCGGTGGTTCTCGCCGGCGACGCCGAGGCCACAGAGCGCGTGGCCGCCGGATGGCGTGACCGCGGCCGTAGAACAACCCGGCTGACCGTCAGTCACGCCTTCCACTCTCCGCATCTGGACGATGTGCTCGACGACTTCCGGTCCGTGGCCTCGTCGATCGACCACCGGCCCCCGCGGATTCCGGTCATCTCCACGGTGACCGGGCAGCCGCTGCCCGCCGAGGTGGCCGGATACGCCGAGCACTGGGTCACCCAGATCCGCGGGACCGTGCGGTTCCACGACGCCGTCTGCGCCTTGCGCGAGGCCGGTGCCGTCGTGTTTGTCGAGGCCGGACCGTCGGCCGCGCTGACCCCGCTGATCAGGTCCGCGGGGATCGCGAGAGTGATCCCTCTCGGCAGGGCCACCGGCTCCGAGGCGGATACCTTCGTCTCCGGCGTTGCCCGGGCCCATGGCGAGGAGCCCACCCACCCCTTCCGTCGGGACCGGTACTGGTTGCCACCGCGGCCGACCCGCGGCGCCTCGGGGCATCCGCTGCTGGACTCGGTGGTGGAGCTGGTCGACCAGGACGATGTGGTGTTCGCCGGCACCCTCTCACTGGCCGATCATCCCTGGCTTGCCGGGCACGTGATCAACGGCTCGCCCCTGCTGCCGGCGACGGCCTTCCTGGAACTGGCGCTGTTCGCGGGGGAGCGGGTGGGACTGCCCGAGGTGGCGGACCTGACCCTGGAGAGCCCGCTCGTGCTGCCCGGCTCCGATCCGGTGCAGATTCAGGTCACTGTGCGTGACCGTCAGGTGCTGATCCACGCCCGGAGGGACGGGGAGCGGGACTGGACCCGGCATGCGACCGGGCTGCTCGCGGACGCCGGCGCCGGCCCGGGGCGCGGTGCGGTCGACCGGCTGGACTGGCCGCCCGAGGCGGATCCGGTGTCGGTCGACGACGCCTACGAACGTCTCGCCGAACGAGGATTCGACTACACCGGTCTGTTCTGCGGCCTGCGGGCGGTGTACCGCGATGGGGACCTCACGTACGTCGAGGTCGGCATCCCCGCGGGCCTTCCTCGCCCGGAACCCGGCTTTCTGCTTCATCCGGCCCTGGTGGACGCGGTGCTGCACCCCATCGTGCTGGGCCTGGTCGACGGCGGCGACGGACTGCGCCTGCCGTTCGCCTGGAGCGGGGTGCGGGCGGGCGGTGGTGTGGGCGGCGTCTCGGAGCTACGCGCCCGGCTCGCCCCGGCAGGCGGTGACGGCACCTACGAGGTGCTGCTCGCCGACGTGGCGGGCAGCGTGGTGGCCACGATCGAGGGGCTGACCTTCCGGGCATCGGCCGACGTCGCTGCCGACGGCGGCGAGATGTACGCACTGACCTGGCGGCGCGAGGACGCGGCTGCGGCCACGACCACCGGCACCGAGGAGGCCCCTGCTCCGGCCGTCGTGCCCGTCGCGAGCACGGACGACACGACGAGCACGGTCGCCCGCTACCTCGGTGTGATCCAGGAGTGGGTGGCGGCCGACCACGACCGGGACGACCGGCTCGTCCTGGTCACGCGGAGCGCGGTGGCTGCCGACCCGGACGAGCCGGTCACCGATCTGGCCGCGGCCGCGGTGTGGGGACTGGCCCGAACGGCCCAGAGCGAATACCCGGACCAGATCGTCGTGGTGGACGTCGACGACAGCGCGGCTGATGCCGGCCCGGCCGTGGCGGCGGCCGTGGCGGGTGTCGCGCGGCGGACCGGCCAGTCCCAGCTCGCCGTGCGAAACGGGGAGGTCCTGCTGCCCCGGCTGTCGAGGGTCGCCCCGGCCACCGCGCCCGCGGACGATGGCGGCGCCGCGCGCGGATTCGGCTGGGATCCCGGCGGCACGGTCCTGATCACCGGTGGCACCGGTGGGCTGGGCGCACTGATCGCCAGGCATCTCCATCAACGGCACGGCCTGCGGAACCTGCTGCTGGTTAGCCGTCGTGGACCGGACGCGCCCGGCGCCGCCGCACTGACAGCGGAACTGGAAGGCGCGCGCGCCGTCGCCGTCGACGTGACCGACCGGACGGCGCTGGCCCGACTGGTCGACGAGGTGCCGGCCGACGCGCCGCTGACCGCGGTGATCCACGCTGCCGGGATCCTTGACGACGGCACGATCCCGGCGCTGACCGCGGAGCGGATCAGCGCCGTCATGGCGGTCAAGGCCGATGCCGCGCGGTACCTGCACGAACTGACCGCGGATCGCCAGCTGCGCGCCTTCGTCCTGTTCTCCTCGATTTCCGGCCTGCTCGGCACGGCAGGTCAGGCCAACTATGCCGCCGCCAACACCTACCTGGACGCGCTCGCGGCGCACCGCAGGGCGCGCGGGCTGCCCGCGACATCGCTGGCCTGGGGACTGTGGCAGGCGGGCATGGGGGAGTCTCTCGGGGAGTCCGGCGTCAGTCGCTGGACGCGCTCCGGAGTGGCGCCGCTGACCGCCGATCAGGGACTCTCCCTGTTCGACCGCGCGATGTCCGAGGACGCCGCGCTGCTGGTCCCCGCCATCCTGCGGCCGTCCCGAGCCGCCAGCGCCGAGTCCTTGCCGTCCCTGCTGGGTGGCCTGGTCAGGGCGCGCCGCACGCCTGCCGGAACGGCGCCGACCGGGCGCGCGGAGCAGACGCTGACCCAGCAGGGCGCCCTGGACCTCGTCCGGGTGACCGCCGCGGCGGTGCTGGGACTGCCCAACCAGAACTCGCTCGACATGAGCAGGGCCTTTCGCGAGCAGGGTTTCGACTCGCTCGCCGGCGTCGACCTGCGCAACCGGCTGATCGCGGCCACCGGGCGGCAGCTTCCGGCGACCCTGGTCTTCGACCACCCCACACCACGGG
>NZ_CDWWEW010000180.1:0-10068 GCF_977966315.1 Frankia sp. CeRuru1 | reverse complement strand
CGTTGGCTGCGGGCGGGCCAGGCGGGCCGGGCGGGCCAGGCGGGCCAGGCGGGCCAGGCGCGGCGAGCGCGGGCCGGTCGATCTTGCCGGCCGCGGTCAGCGGCAGCTCGGCGACGTCGACGAAGGTGTCCGGGACCATGTGCTCGGGCAGCCGTTCGGCCAGGCAGGCGCGCAGGTTCGGTGGGCCGCTCGCCCCCGCGCGCACGCAGTACGCCCGCAGCTCGCCGTCGTCCCCTGCCTGGCCGGGGACAAGGACGACGGCGGCCTGGCGGATCCCAGGCTGGCCGCACAGCACGTTCTCGATCTCCTCCAGCTCCACCCGGAAGCCGCGGATCTTCACCTGGTTGTCGGCCCGGCCGAGAAACTCGATCTCCCCGTCGGCGCGGAACCGGCCCAGGTCTCCGGTGGCGTACATCCGGCTGCCGGGCACCGGGCTGAACGGGTCGGGCACGAACTGGTCCGCGGTGCGGCGCGGATCGTTGAGGTAGCCCCGGGCCAGCGGCAGCCCGCTGATGAAGAGCTCGCCGGCCGCGCCGAGCGGCACCGGGTTGTACTCGGCGTCCAGGACCCGGAGCTGAGTGTTCGGGTTCGGCCGCCCGATCGACACGCGGGCGGTGGCCTGGTCCGGGTCGAACACCCGGCAGGAGACGCCGATCGTCGCCTCGGCGGGCCCGTAGCCGTGGTAAAGCCGGGCCCGCCACCGCTCCCGGAAGCGCCGGTAGGCCTCGTCGCGCAGGACCTCGCCCCCGCACCAGACGTGCCGCAACGAACGCCCCGCCTCCACCGCGTCCGGACACTCGAGCATCGCCCCGAGCGTGGACGGCGCGACATAGCAGAACGTCACCGAATGGGCGCGGATGATCTCGAGCAACGCGCCCGGATCCGCCTCAGCCCCAGGCGGCGCGATCACCATGAGCGCCCCGGCGACCAGCGGCAGGAGGATTTCGTTGATCGAGATGTCGATGCTCAACGGCGCTTTGTGCAGGACGACGTCATCACCGGTGAGGCCCAGCAGGTCGACCTGCCAGCGCAGCCGGTTGCAGATCGCCTGATGACGGATCATCACGCCCTTGGGTGTCCCGGTCGACCCGGAGGTGTAGATGACGTAGGCGAGGTTCTCCAGGTCCACGGCGGGGTACGGGTCCACGGCGGGGTACGGGTCCGGGTGCGGGTGCGGGTTGTCGGCCGAGACCGCCCTGGCGGGCGTGCCGCCACCGGCGGTGACGAGCCGGCCGGCGGGGTCCAGCCGCAGCAGCGGCACGAAGCCGGCGCTGGCCGACAGCTCGGGCGGGGCGCCGGCCGCCCCGGCCACCACCGCCGCGATCCCGGCTTCGTCGGCCACCGCGCTGATGCGCCGGGCCGGCCAGGAGCCGTCCAAGGGGACGAACGCGCCGCCGGCTCGCAGCACACCGAGCAGGGCTACCACCTGGGCAGCCGAGCGTGGCAGGCACACACCGACGGTCACCTCCGGGCCGACCCCGACCGCGCGCAACGACGCGGCGACGGCTTCGGCCCGCCGTTCGAGGTCGGCGTAGGTGAGGGTGACGGCCACGCCCGCGCCCGCGTCGGCGCCCGCCAGACCGACAACGGCGGTCGCCTCCGGCGTCCGGCGGGTCGCCTCCGCCACAAGAGCGGTGAGCGAGCGCTCGACGAGCGGATCCACCCGCCCGCTGGAGAAGTCGTCCGCGACCGGTCGCCGCTGGTCGAGGTCGGTCCCGCCCCGGCCAACGTCGCCGGATGGACCCGAAGTAGGGATGGAAGACCGTCTCGCGACCATGGTTTTCCCTTCCGTTCAGGCGGAACTCGTGGCGACCGGCCCGCGGCCCGGCGCCGGATCCGGGCCCTCGAGCCCGCCGTACCGGCCGGTGCGCGCCGGCGCGGCGGCGCCGGACGAGCCGCCGCCGCGGCCTGACATCCGTCGCCGCAGGCTGCGTGGCCGCAGATCGGTCCAGCTCAGCTCGATGCTGTCCAGGCAGTGCTGCCGGGTTCCCGTGACGGGCGTGTCGAACCAGCCGAGCGCATTGCGTCGCCCGTACGGCCACACCGAGTACTGCTGTTCCTGGTTGACGACCACCTTGAACAGGTCCGTCGCGGCCGGGCCGGGCCGGGCCGGCCCCACTTTCCCGACCGCCGCCCCGGGCGCTGTTCCGGGCGTCTCCCCGGCGGCTTTCCCAGCGCTTGTTCCGGCCGTCTCCCGGCCGGGAGCGGCGTGGAACGGGCATTTCTCTGCGACCGATGCGTCGTCACGCAGGAAGTACTGCTTCCATTCCCGGTTGTCCGGGTCACCGTACGAGCCCAGCAGGGGCGTTGAATCCACCTCATCCATCCGCCTGAGACGCTCGCGGATTATTTTCCGCGCGGCGGCGCCCCGCGGGCTGGTCGGCTCCAGCCCGGTGAAGACCCAGCGGGGCTGGAACGTGATGGTGAACACCAGGTTGCTCCGGCTGCGTAGCCGGTGGTGAGCCGGCGTGTTACAGACGACAAAAATCGGGGTGCCGCGGAAACTGAACTCCCAGCCGGGATCGTCGATGTCGGTCGGGATGTCCGACGGCCAGGGCTCGCCATCGCTGTCGTGCAGGTAGCGCAGCACCGACCAGAATCGCTGTTCGTAGGAGAGGACGTCGTCTGGCTCCGGCCCCGCCGTCCCGCCGCCGGATCCGAAGAAAACCACGAGGGAGGTGTTCCGCGATATCGACTGGTACACCGAGAGATAGGCGGCAAGGATATCCGGCAGTACGGACCAGGTCCGTTCGTCGTGCAGATCGTCGACGAAACCGAACCGCAGCCCGCCACCATGGGCCGCGGCCACCGCGAAAACGCAGGGGAAAGGCTCGGCGTCGGACCGCAGCGTCGCCATGATATCCCGCGCGCAGGCGGCGCCCCAGCCTGGCATCGGGCCGATGGCCAGGTCCAGGATCTCCTCTCGGTATGAATCGGTCGTGCTGGTCATACTAACCCCACGAAGTTTCGGCCTGTCTCGCACTCTGCTTTCTCTCTTTCCTCAGCCGCGGGCCGGTCCCGACCGGCGGTCGCGATGTGGATTTAGTTCCGGCCGGCCGAAGCGGTTGCCGGTGATTTCGCCGCCCCCCGGTGCGCGGCGCGGGCGGCGAGTGCGTCGAGCGCCCGTAGCCACGCGGCCGCGAGGTTGCCTACAACCGCCGCCCCGGGCCCATCCGGCCCCGCCGTCCACCGCGCGCTCAGCTCGGGGCCGCCCGGGCCGTCGAGGGCTCGCACGATCAGGCTCAGCGGGAATGGATCGGGCGCCTCGGCGTTCCAGTCGGCGAAAAACTCCTCGTCCTCGGCGGCGACCGACCAGTCCGCCACCTCGCCCCGGGCCAACCGACCCACGTAGTTCAGGTAGATCGTCGGTAGGGGAGCCGCCGAGAGGACCGGCGCGGTCCGCGGATTGAGGAAGCGCAACATGCTGTAATCGGTTCCGCCGTCGGGGATCTGGGTCATGAGCTCGCGCACCCGCGCCACGGCGGCGTCCACGGCCCACGCACCGAACGCGACGCCGTCGTCGGCCAGCCACTCGAGCAGGAACGGGTAGATCTCGGCCATCCAGCCGACCGTCCGGGACAAGTCCAGATGGTCGACGATCTGCTCCTGCCGGCCGTGGGCCTGGACGGCCACGACCATCCCCGACGAGCCGGCGGCGCCGGGCCGGGTCTGGTCGGCCACGGCCAGGGACAGCGCGGCGAGCAGGAGCTCGTCCACCCCGACCCCGAACGTGGCGGGAACCGTCGACAGCAGCGCGGCCGCCCGCTCCGGCGGCACGCTCACGGTGACCGCTTCCGGCTGGTCGACCCGGGACGGTCCGGCCGGTCCGGCCGGCTTGGCCGGTCCGGCCAAGTCCGCCGTCCAGGCCACCGGCGTGGCCCGGCCGAGCAGGTCCAACCAGAACGGCAGCCGCGCCTCGGTCTCGGTCGCGCGCGCCCGCTCGTCCAGGCGGCGCGCCCATCGGGCGAACGAGACCGGGACGGGCGCGAGCTGGGGCCGCCCGCCCGCCGTCAGCGCACCCGCCGCGGCCGCGAGATCATCCAGCACGATCGGCCAGGAGACGCCGTCGATCAGCGCATGGTGGATAATCAGCAGCAACCGGCCCGGGCGCTCGCTGCCCGCGTCCAGCCAGACGCAGCGAATGGCCTGCCCGCTGTCCGGATCGAGTTCGGTGTTGGCCGCCGCCGCCAGCCCTGAGATCAGCGCTCGGCCGCCCACGCTGTCGAAGCCGTCGCTCGCGGCGATGCCGGCGGCGTCGATCCGGCGGACCCAGGGACGGACGTCGACGCCGCCGCGCGGCGCGATCGCCAGCGACCAGGCGGGACCACCGTCCGCGCCGGTCGCCACCGGGCCGTCCGGGAAGGGGCCGTCCGGGAACGCGCCGGGTGAGTCCGAGCGGACGAGGCGGGCCCGCAGAACGTCGTGGTGGTCCACGACCGCTGTGATCATCGCGTGGAGCGTGGCCAGGTCCAGCCCGGCCGGGGTGCGCAGCAGCACCGGCGAGGAGAACGACGAGAACGTCGCCCCGCGGCCGCGCGCCGCCTGCAGCGCCGGAGTCGGCGGGACGAGGACGATCCCGGCCGGCTCGGAAGCCGGCTCGGCCGCGCCGACGGCGGGCGCGCGGGCCGTCCCGTTGGCGGCGGACGGTGCCCGGCGCGTGACAGCGGACGGTGTCCGGCGCGTGACAACGGTGGCGAGCGTCTCGGGCGTGCGGTGGCCGAACAGCAGCCGCGGGGTCACGGTGAGGCCGGCGGCCCGGATCCGGTTGACCAGCCGCATGGCGACGATGCTGTCGCCGCCGAGGGCGAAGAAGTCGTCCTCGACGCCGACCTGCTCGGCCCCGAGCACCGCGGCGAAGGTGGCGACCAGGGTCGCCTCGATGTCGTTCCCGGGAGCGCGCCCGGGCGCCGTCGCGCCCGCGCCGCCGGCGACCGGCGCCGACGGCTCCCAGTCGGCGCTGGCCGGGACCGCGAAGGCCGCCGGCCAGCTGAGCTCCAGCCCGCTCACCGGCGCCGACGGGTCGGCGGCGACGGCGGCGAGAAGCTCCCGCAGCCGCGCGCCGATCCGATCGGCGCTGGACCGGTCGAACAGGTCGTCGCTGTAGGCGACGCCGATGGTCAGGCCGCCGTCGGCTCCGGCCCGTTCAATGAAGTCGAAGGACAGGTCGAACTTGGCGCTGGTCCGCCGCACCGGTTCGGGCCGGGCGCTGACCGCGTCGAGGGCCAGCTCGTCGACGGCGTCGGAGGCCGCCAGGTACACGATCATGACCTGGAACAGCGGATGGCGGGCCAACAGTCGCGGCGGGTTGACCGCGTCCACCACCCGGTCGAACGGCAGGTCATGGTGGTCGAGGGCGGCGAGGTCGCTCTCGCGGACCCGCCCCAGCAGCTCGCCGAACGACGGGTCACCCGACAGGTCGGTCCGCAGGACCACCGTGTTGAGGAAGAACCCGACCAGGTCGTCGAGGGTGTCGTCGACCCGGCCGGACACCGGGCTGCCGATGGGGATGTCCTCGCCCGCGCCCAGCCGGTGCAGCAGAGTGGCCACGGCCGCCCGCAGCACCATGAACAGGCTGGCGTTGTGGGCCCGCCCGACGGCGCGCAGCGCCGTGACGGCGTCGGCGTCGAGCGAGAGCTCGACGATCCCGCCGGTGTGGCTCGGCTCGGCCGGGCGGGGCCGGTCGCTCGGCAGCGCCAGCTCGGTGGGCAGGCCGGCCAGTGCCTGGCGCCAGAACTCCCGCGATCGGGCGGCGGAACTCGTCGGGTCGGTCTCGTCACCCAGCCGCGCACGCTGCCACAGCGTGTAGTCGACGTACTGGACGGGCAGTGGCGCCCAGTCCGGCGCGACGCCCGCGGCCCGCGCCCGGTAGGCGACGGACAGGTCGCGGGCCAGCGGCCGGTCGGAGCCCTCGTCGGCCGCGATGTGGTGGACCAGGAACTGCGCGATGTGCAGCTCCAGCGAGCACCGGACGACGGTCACCCGCATCGGTGGCTCGCGCTCGAGGTCGAACGGATAGGCGGCGGCCGCGGCGAGCAGGTCCGCCAGGCCATCCCCGCCCGGCTCCGGTCCGGGCCGGTCGCCGCCGGCCGGGGCCGCCCACTCGACCACCTCGAACGGGATCTCCGCGCCGGCCGGGTCGAGGATCCGCTGCACGGGCTCGCCGTCGGGAGCGGGAAAGACGGTCCGCAGCGCTTCATGCCGGGCCACCACGTCGTTCACCGCCGCGCGCAGCGCGGGCACGTCCAGCGGCCCGGTCAGCCGCCAGGTGATCGGGATGTTGTACGTCGGGCTGGGCCCCTCCACCTGCCCGATCACCCACAGGCGCCGCTGGGCGTACGACAGCGGCGGGTTCTCCGGGCGCCGCCGCCGGCTGACCGCCGGGCGGGCGGTGCCGGCCGCCTCCATCCGCCGCGCGAGCCGGGCGACCGTCGGGTCCTCGAAGACCGTGCGGGGGGTGATCTCCACGCCGAACGCCGACCGGACCGCCGCGCACAACCGCATGACGAGCAGCGAGTGGCCGCCGAGGGCGAAGAAGTCATCGTCGAGGCCGACCCGGTCGACGCCGAGCACGGCCGCGAACCGCTCGGCCAGCAGTTCCTCGCGCGCGTCGCGGGGCCGGCGGCCGGCGGCCGGCGCCGGGGCGGGCGGCTCGGGCAGCGCCGCCCGGTCCAGCTTGCCGTTGACCGTGCGGGGCAGCCGGTCCAGCGCGACGAACGCCTGCGGGAGCAGGTACGCCGGCAGCACGCGGGCCGCGTGGGCCCGGGCCGACGCGACCGGGTCCGGGCCGCTCCCCGGCCCGGGTACCAGGTAGGCGACGAGCTGGAGCGCGGGCGGGGCATCCGGGCGGAAGACGACCGCCGCCGTCCCGACGCCGGGTGCCGCCTCCAGCGCCCGTTCGATCTCGCCGGGCTCGACCCGGAACCCGCGCAGTTTGATCTGATCGTCCGCGCGCCCGAGGAAGGCGAGCGAGCCGTCGGGCCGGCGGCGGGCGAGGTCGCCGGTGCGGTACATCCGCGCGCCGGGCGCCCCGAACGGGTCGGCCCCGAACGGGTCGGCCCCGAACGGGTCGGCCACGAACCGGCCGGCCGTCAGGCCGGGGCGGCCCAGGTAGCCCCGGGCCAGCCCGGGACCGGACAGGTACAGCTCGCCGGCCACCCCGTCCGGGACCGGCGCCAGAGCGGCGTCCAGCAAGTAGGCCCGGGTGTTGGCGACAGGCGCGGCCCAGCCCGGGTCCGGGCCGGTGCCGGCCGGCGCCGGCCCAGCGCCGGCGCTGTGCCAGCCGTAAGCGTCGACCGAGTACTCGGTCGGCCCGTACAGGTCGTGGGCCACCATCCCGGGAATGGAGCACAGCCGCTCCCACAGTGGCGGCGGGGTGGCCTCGCCGCCGACCAGCAGCACGCCCGGCCGGTGGCTCGTCGTGCCGGGGAACCCCGGCCGGAGGAACCCCTGGCTCATCAGCTCCTGGAGGTAGGTCGGGGTCAGGTCGAGCACGTCGATCCGGGCCCGCTCGATGTAGTCGACGAGGGCGGCCGCGTCCCGCGCGGTGAGCTCGTCGACGACATGCACCTCGTGCCCGGCCAGCAGCCACAGCAACGGCTCCCACGAGCCGTCGAAGCTGAACGAGGCCGCGTGCAGTACCCGCTGAGCGTCCCGGTCCGGGCCGGCGGCGTGCTCGGCCGGCCCGATGAGGTCGACCAGGTGGGAGACGAACAAGTTGACCAGGCCCCGGTGGGTGCCGACGACCGCCTTGGGGACACCCGTGGACCCCGAGGTGTAGATCACGCTGGCCGCGCCGGCCGGGTCCGGCCGGGCAGCGGCGGGACCGGCTGGACCGGCTGGACCGGCTGGACCGGCTGGACTGTAAAGGGCGGGGTCGTCGAGCGATAGGACAGGAGCGGCGACGGCCGGCAGCCGGTCGGCCAAGGCCCGGGTGGTGAGGACGACGCTCGGTGCCGCGTCGGCCAGCAGGAACGCCAGCCGCTCCGCCGGCTGCTCGACGTCGATCGGCAGGTAGCTCGCGCCCGCCGCCAACACACCGAAGATCGCCGGGACCGTCAGCGCGCGGGGCAGCGCGAGCGCCACCACCGCCTCCGGGGGGGTGCCCAGCCGGGAAAGCCGGCCCGCGATCCGGCCGACCTGGGTCGCCAGCTCGGCGAACGTCGTCCGGCTCTCGGCGGTGACCAGCGCGACCCGGTCGGGATGGGCGGCCACGGCCCGGGTGAGCAGGTCCGGCACGGTCGTCCTGGCGCCGCCGGGACCGGCGGGACCGGCGGGGTCACCGGGGTCACCGGGGTCACCGGGCAGCGCCCGCTCCGGGCCGGCGGCGCAGCGCAGGGCGGCCGCCCGCTCCTCCTCGTCGGCGATCTCCAGCCGGCTGACCGGTCTGTCGGGGTCACGGACGATCTCGGCCAGCAGGCGGAGCAGCCGGTCGGCCAGCCGGGCGCCGCCGGCCGGCTCGATGACATCGGTGGCGAAGTCGACCAGCACGGTGATCTCGTTGCGGACGGCCCGGTCGACGAACGTCACGTCCAGGTCGAACTTGGCTGTCCCGGCCTCGGGGTTGATCCAGGTCACCGGCCCGCCGAGCAGCTCCCGGCCGTCGTCGGCCAGGTGGTGGTAGCCGGCCATCACCTGGAACAGCGGGTTGATCCCCGGTGTCCGGCGCGGGTTGACCGCCGCGACCACGTCCTCGAACGGGAGGTCCTGGTGGTCGAAGGCGGCCAGGTCGGTCCGGCGGGCCCGGCCCAGCAGATCCCGGAAGGTCGGGTCGCCGGTCAGGTCGGACCGGATCACCAGCGTGTTGACGAAGAAGCCGACGAGCGGGTCGAGCGCGGCGTCGGCCCGGCCGGAGACGGGTACGCCGATCGGGATGTCGTCGCCGGAGCCCAGCCGGTGCAACAGAGTCGCGATGGCCGCGTGGGCGAGCATCGACATGCTCGTCCCGGTCGCCGCGCACAGCGCCCGCAGCCCGGTCGCGACCGGGCCGCGCAGGACCCGGGCGGCCCGCCCCGACGCGCCGTCGCGTACGGCCGGGCGGGGCCGGTCCAGCGGCAGCGGGATCTCGTCCGGCAGGCCCCGCAGGGCGGCCAGCCAGAAGTCGAGCTGCCGGGCGGCCAGGCTGCCGTCGACGCCCGGATCGCCGAGCAGGGCGCGTTGCCAGAGCGTGTAGTCGGCGTACTGGACCGGCAACGGCGCCCAGTCCGGCGCGCGCCCGGCCCGCCGGGCGGCGTAGGCCGCGTCCAGGTCGAGCAGGAACGGCCGGTCAGACCACTCGTCGGTTGCGATGTGGTGCAGGACGACGACCAGCACGTCGTCGTCCGGGCCGCGCAGCACGGTCAGCCGTAGCGGCGCCTCGGCGGCCAGGTCGAACGGCTGGGCCGCCGCCCGGGTGATCCGGCCGGTCACCTCGTCGGGGCCGCACTCGACGACGTCGATGGCGGGGGTCGCGGCGACCGGGTCGAGGATCCGCTGGTAGGGCTGGCCGTCGACCGCGGCGACGACCGTGCGCAGGGCCTCGTGCCGGCCGAGGAGGTCGGTGACGGCGGCGCGCAGCGCGTCGACGTCGAGGCGGGCGCCGGTCCGGAACGCGAGCGGGTAGTTGTAGGCGCCGCTCCCGCCGGCCAGCGCCTCGACGAGCCACAGGCGACGCTGCGCCGGCGAGAGCGGGATCCGCTCGGGCCGCTCCCCCGCGACCAGCGGCGGGCGCCCGGTCTCGGCCCGGCCCGCGGCCTTCGCCGCCAGCGCCGCCACCGTCGGTGCCTCGAACAGGTCACGGATGGCCAGATCGACCTCGAGCGCGGCCCGGGCCCGGCTGACCACCCGAGTCGCGAGCAGGGAGTGGCCGCCCAGGGCGAAGAAGTCGTCCTCCACCCCGACCTCGGGCAGGCCGAGGACGTCGGCGAACAGCTCGGCCAGGGTGCGCTCCAGCGCCGTGGCCGGCGGCCGGCCGGAGCTCGCCGCCGCCACCGGCTCGGCTGGTGGCAGGGCGGCGACGTCGAGCTTGCCGTTGGCGTTGCGGGGGATGGCCGGCAGCGGCACGAACGCCGACGGGACCAGGTAGTCCGGCAG
>NZ_CDWWEW010000179.1:0-10076 GCF_977966315.1 Frankia sp. CeRuru1 | reverse complement strand
GCCCTGGACGCCGCCTCCCGCGGCCTGTCCGTCGTCCTCGCCGAGGCGCACGACCTCGCCTTCGGCACGAGCCGATGGAGTTCCAAGCTCGTTCACGGCGGGCTGCGTTACCTGGCCACCGGAGACGTGGCGCTGGCGCGGGAGAGCGCCGTCGAACGCGACATCCTGATGCGGCACACCGCGCCCCATCTCGTGCGGGCGCTGCCCATGCTCACCCCGCTGACCCCGGGAGTACCGCGGTCGAACGCCGCGCTGGTCCAGGCCGGGGTGTGGCTCGGCGACCTGCTGCGCCGCGGCGCGGGCACGCCCCGCGCGGTCCTGCCCGGCCCACGCCGGCTGACCGCCGTGGAGACGCTCGGGGTGGCTCCCGCGCTCCGGGAAGCCGGGCTGCGCGGCGGGGTGCTGCACTGGGACGGCCAGCTCGTTGACGACGCCCGTCTCGTCGTCGCGCTGGCCCGGACCGCCGCCGGATTCGGCGCCCGGATCCTGACCCGGCTGCGGGTGACCGGCCTCGACGGCCTCGACGGCCTCGACGGCGGCAGCAGCGCGGCGCGTGCCCTCGGCACCGGATCCCACGGCAACCGTGCCGGCCCGGGCCGGCACGGTTGCCGTGGGATCGAGGCGACCGCGGTGGACACCCTCGCCGGTACCCGGATCACCCTGCGTGCGCGGACGGTGGTCAACGCCACCGGCGTGTGGGCGCCGGACCTGGCGCCGGGGATCCGGCTGCGGCCGAGCCGCGGCACCCACCTCGTGCTGCGCTCCACCGTCCTGGCCGGGACCCGCGCGGCGCTGTCCCTGCCGATGCCGGGTGAACGGAACCGGTTCGCGCTGGTGCTGCCCCAGGACGACGGCCGCGTCTACGTCGGGTTGACCGACGTGCCGGTCGAGGAGGTCGTCGACGTCCCGGTGCCCGACGAGGACGAGATCGCGCAGCTGCTGGGCATCGTCTCGAACGTGCTGGCCACCCCCATCGACCCGGCGGACCGGCTGGGCGCCTTCGCAGGCCTGCGCCCCCTGCTCGACACCGCCACCGACCACACCGCCACCGACCACACCGCCACCGACCACACCGCCGACGCCCGTACCAGCACCGCCCGCACCGCCGATCTCTCCCGGCGGCACCTGGTGCGGACCGACCCGGGCGGCCTGGTCACGGTGGTCGGCGGCAAACTGACGACCTATCGACGGATGGCCGCCGACGCGGTGGACGCCGCCGTCGCGGTGGGCGACCTCGACGCCGGCCCCTGCCGTACCCGGCGGCTCGGCCTGGTCGGTGCGGCACCTCGATCAGTCCTCGCCACGGTGGCCGCGCCGCGCCGTCTGGTCGAGCGGTACGGGACGGAGGCACCGAGGGTGCTGGCCCTGGCCGACGGCGACCCCGACCTGCTGGCACCCGTCGCCGAGGGGACGCCGGTCACCGGCGCGGAGCTGCTGTTCGCGGTGCGGGACGAAGGCGCGCTCGACCCGGCAGACCTGCTGGATCGCCGGACGCGCATCGGGCTGGCTCCCGCCGACCGCCGGGCAGCCCTGGGCCCGGCCCGGCAGCTGTTCGACCATACGCTGACGCGCTAAGGACCAGCAGCGCCGAGGAACCAGCACCGCTGCGAGTGCTGCGGGATCGGGGGCGGTCAGGGCAACGTGTCGACGGTCAGCACCGCGATGCGCTCCAGATGCGCAGGAGTGTCACCAAAAGCGGGAATCTGGCGTTTGGCCCGCTTGTAAAAGAAGTGCGCATCATGCTCCCAGGTGTAGCCGATCCCCCCGTGGTACTGGATCATCGCCGCGGTGGCGTCCCCGGCGGCCTGGTTGGCCTTGCTCTTCGCCACCGCGAGCGCCAGCTCCGCGTCGGGCAGGGCGGTGTCGAGCGCGTGCGCCGCGTACAGCACCGCGTGCTCGGCCATCGTGACGGCGACATGCAGATCGGCGAGATGGTGCGCGAGCGCCTGGAACGAACCGACCGGCCGGCCGAACTGCACCCGATCGATGTCGTAGGCGACGGTCCGGGTCAGCGCGGCCCGCGCGACACCGACGAGGTCCGCGGCCGTGAGCAGGGCACCACGACGGACCAGGTCCGCAGCGACCGCGACGTCGGAGGCCGGCAGCCGGGTCGCGGGCGCGTCGGCCAGGGACAGCGAGGCCAGCCGGGTGGTGCCGTCGAAGCCGCGCTGGGCGGTGACCGTCACCCCCGGGCCATGCGGATCGAGCAGGTAGAGCCCGACCCCGGCGGGGTCGACGGCGGCGACCACCACGAGCCCGGCGACCTCGAGATACTCGACGCCGGACGCGACACCGCCCAGCCGGCCGTCCGCGGTCGCGCGGACCGCGATGCCGGTACGGTCGTATCCCCCGCCCGGGCCCCGCAGCGCCACGGTGGCCACCAGGTCACCGGCGGCGAGGGGGGCGAGCACCGCCGCCGCCTGGTCCGCCGAGCCGGCGAGCCGCACCGCCTCGCCCGCGAGCACGGTCGGCTGCCAGGGCCCGGGGATCGCCCCCGCTCCGAACGCCCGCGCGATGATCTGTGCGTCGAGCAGCCCGAGCCCGAGACCGTCGAACCGCGCGGGCACGCACACCGCGAGCCAGCCCTGTTCGCCGATCGCCTTCCACAGCTCGGGGGGGTGTCCGTCACCGTCGGGATCGGTGAAGACCGCGCGGACGGCGGTCAGATCGAAGCGGTCGGCCAGGAAGTCCCGGACGGTGGCGGCGAGCGCGCGCTGCTCGTCGGTGAGGGCGAAGAACACGGGCTCGGACCTCCGGAGGCGGGGCGAGGCAGGATCAGCGGGATGAACAGGCGCGGGCGCAGACGTAGGCGCAGGCCCGAATCGCGACAATGATCATGATCCGCGTGGCAGGCCGAGGACCCGCTCCGCGACGATCGTGCGCTGTACCTGCGAGGATCCACCCCAGATGGTGACGGAGCGGGTCCAGAAGCTCTCCTGCCGCAGCGTCGTCAGATCGAGGTCCGCGGTGGGGTGGGTGAGCGCCACATCGGCGCCGAGCAGCGCATCAAAGGTCTCGAACAGGTCCTGGTACGTCTCCGACCACTGCAGTTTGGTGATCGACGACTCGGCCCCCAGGTCCCGGCCCTGCTCTACCTGGGTGAGGACGTGCATCGAGTGGTAGCGCAGGCATTCGAGCTCGACCATGCGCCGGCCCAACTCCTGGCGCAGCACCGGGTCGGTGTCGCGGCCGAGCGCCCGGGCGACCCGGACGATCTCGTCGTAGCTGCGCCGGAAGCCGGTGTACTGGCTGATCCCGGACGCGCCGCGCTCGAACGACAGCAGAAGCATCGCCGTCGCCCAGCCGTTGCCGATCCCGCCCAGGCACTCCGACGCCGGCACCCGCACGTCGGTGAGGAAGACCTCGCCGAACTCGCTGGCGCCGCTCATCTGCCGGATCGGCCGGACCTCCACCCCGGGAGCGTGCATGTCGATGAGCAGCAGCGAGATGCCGTGATGGCGCCGGCTGCCGGGCTCGGTCCGGACCAGGGTGAAGATCTTGTCTCCGCGGTTCGCGAACGTCGTCCAGACCTTCTGCCCGTTGACCACGTACTCGTCCCCGTCGAGCACCCCGGACGTACGCAGCGCCGCGAGGTCGGAGCCCGCGCCGGGTTCCGAGAAGCCCTGGCACCAGATCACCTCGTTGCGCAGCATCGGCCCGAGGATGTCGCGCTTCTGCTCGGGTGTCCCGACCGCCATCACCGTCGGCGCGAGGAAGGCCAGGCCCAGCGTGTTGACCGAGCGCGGCGCCCGGGCGAGCTGCATCTCCTGGTCGTAGACGGCCCTCATCCCCGGGGTGCCGCCCCGGCCGCCATACTCCACCGGCCAGTCGATCCCGGCGAAGCCCGCGAGCGCCTTGCGCCGCTCCCAGTCCCGCCGCAGGTCGAAGCCCTCGGCCTCCCCCACGCCGGCCCAGAACCCGGGCTCCGTCCAGGGGGCGGGGATGTTCTCGGCGAGCCAGGCCCGCAACTCGGCACGGAACCGTTCCTCGGCCGGCGGGTGGGTCAGGTCCATGCGTTGACCTCCATCTGGTGTTGACCTCCATCCGGTCGCCCATCCGGTCGCCCATCCGGTCGCCTCGCGCGGGATCCCGGGACGGTCGCATTCGCATCCCACCACGCCCCGGCCGGACGTTCACAGACGTTCATGGACGTTCAACGATCCCGCGCCCGGGCGCCGGACACCGGACACCGACAGCCGGCACGATGGGTGGCGAGCCGCCGGAGCGTCCCGGGCGATCACGACGACAGGACGCGAGGACGTTCGCAGGAGAGGAAGCAACTGGCGATGACGCCGACCAGACACGGAACCCCGACCGCCCGGCTCGACCGGGTCGGCCGCGCCGAGGCACTGCGCCGGCTGGGGGCGGATCCGGTGGATGTGGCCGTGATCGGCGGCGGGGTCACCGGCACGGGGGTGGCGCTGGACGCGGTGACCCGGGGCCTGTCCGTCGCCCTGGTCGAGGCGCGCGACCTCGCCGCCGCACGTCCAGCCGGTCGAGCAAGCTCATCCACGGCGGGCTGCGGTACCTCGAGCAGCTCAACGCCCCGCTGGTCCGAGAGGCGCTGCGGGAGCGGTCCCTCATGCTGGACACGCTCGCGCCCCATCTGGTCCGGGCCATCCCGTTCTTGCTGCCATTGACCCGCCACGGTTGGGAACGTGCCTACATCGGCAGTGGCGTGCTGCTCTACGACACCCTCGGGCAGGGGCTGGCCCGCATCGGGCCGAGCGGCGACACCACCATGCCCCATCACCGGCACCTGACCCGCAAGGCGGCGCTGCGGGAGTTCCCGTCGCTGCGCCCGGACGCCCTCGTCGGCGCGATCCAGTACTGGGACGGCCAGGTCGACGACGCGCGGCACACCGTGTTCGTCGCGCGGACCGCCGCCCGTTACGGGGCGCTCATCGCGACCAGCGCGCGGGTCACCGGCTTCCTGCGGGAGGGCGACCGGGTCGCCGGCGTGCGGGTACGTGACCTCGAGTCGGGCGCCGAGATCGAGCTGCGGGCCCGCCAGACGATCAACGCTGCCGGAGTGTGGACCGACGAGATCCAGGCGATGGTGGGGGGACGTGGCCAGCTGTCGGTCCGGGCCTCCAAGGGAGTGCACATCGTCGTGCCCCGCGACCGCATCCATGGCGCCACCGGCCTGATCCTGCGCACCGAGAAGAGCGTGCTGTTCGTCATCCCGTGGGGCAGCCACTGGATCATCGGCACCACCGACACCGGCTGGAGCCTCGACCTCGCCCATCCAGCGGCCAGCAGCGCCGACATCGACTACCTGCTCGGCACGGTCAACCGGGTGCTGCGCACGCCGCTCACGGCGGCGGATATCACCGGGGTGTACGCCGGGCTGCGCCCGCTGCTCGCCGGGGAGTCCGAGGACACCTCGCGGCTGTCCCGCGAGCATGCCGTGGTCAGCCCCGTCTCCGGGCTGACGATGGTCGCCGGCGGGAAGTACACGACCTACCGGGTGATGGCCGCCGACGCCGTCGACGCGGCCGTGCACGGCATGAACCGGGCGGTGCCGCCGTCGTGCACCGAGAAGATCCCGCTGCTCGGCGCGGACGGGTTCCCCGCGCTGTGGAACGCCCGGGAGAGCCTCGCCCGCCGCGCGGGGCTGCACGTCGGCTGGATCGAGCACCTCCTGCACCGCTACGGCACCCTCACCGAGGAGCTCCTGGACCTCATCGAGACGCGGCCGGATCTCGCCCAGCCGCTGCGCGGGGCATCGACCTACCTGGCCGCGGAGGCGGTGTACGCGGCCTCCCACGAGGGGGCGCTGCACCTGGAGGACGTGCTCACCCGGCGGACCCGCGTCTCGATCGAGACCATCGACCGGGGGGTGGAGGCCGCCGAGCACGTGGCCGATCTCATCGCCCCCGTGCTCGGCTGGGACCAGGCGACCCGCGCCCGCGAGGTCGAGCACTACCTCGCCCGGGTGGAGGCCGAACGGGCCTCGCAGCGGCAGGCCGACGACGCGACCGCCGACGCGGCCCGGCTCGGCGCGCCCGACGTGCGCCGGCTGGGCCGGACCGACCACCGCGCCCCGGCGGCGACCGGCGGGCCGTCCTGAAGGCTCGGCCAACCCGATCCGCGGCCCCGCCCAGGCGTTTCGGTGCTGCGGTCCGCGCAACGACGTCCGCGCAACGACGTCATCCGTAGACCTCCAACAGGCGCAGCCAGACCTCGCTGACTGTCGGGAACGACGGGACCGCGTGCCACAGCCGCTCCAACGGCACCTCTCCGACGATCGCGATCGTGGCCGCGTGCACCATCTCCTGGGTGTCCGGACCGGTGAAGGTCGCTCCCACGAGCACCCGGCGGGCCTCGTCCACGACGATCTTCGACGTGCCCGTGATCTCCTCCCCCCGCAC
This sequence comes from Frankia sp. CeRuru1, assembly GCF_977966315.1. Lineage (NCBI taxonomy): Bacteria > Bacillati > Actinomycetota > Actinomycetes > Frankiales > Frankiaceae > Frankia > Frankia sp. CeRuru1. The sequence goes on along the minus strand of NZ_CDWWEW010000179.1, from coordinate 3,702 downwards.
CGACGCGCCGGCCACCGAGCCGGTCGGCACGCTCACGGCCCGCACGGCGATCCCGGCCTCCCGCGCGGCCCGCTCGGTCAGTCCGACCGCGCTGACCTGTGGATCGGTGAAGGTCACCCGCGGGACGACCGCCGGGTCGGCCAGGTCGCGCACGGGAGCGCCGGCGAGGTCCCGGCGGCCGGTGATGACGTCGGCCGCCAGCCGGGCCTGGTACTTGCCCATGTGGGTGAGCAGCGCGCGGCCGCAGACGTCGCCGACCGCGTAGAGCCAGTCCCCCGCCACGCCGACCGCGCGGAGCCGGTCGTCGACCTCGATGAACCGCCCGGGTTGCAGGCCGACGGTCTCCAGGCCCAGGTCGCCGGTCGCCGGGGTGCGCCCGACGGCGACCAGGATCTCGTCGGCGACCACAGCATCGCGGCGCGGCCGCCGCTCACCCGACTCGGCCGGCTCAGCCGGCTCAGCCGGATCCGCCGACTCCACCGTGACGGTCACCGGCCCGGCCGAGCCGTCCGGTCCCGTCCGGGCCCGGCGGACCTCGACCGCCCGGCTTCCGAGCCGCACCGTGATGCCGGCCGCCTCGAAGGCGGCCCGCAGCTGCTCGCTGACGAACTCCTCCTCCCGGACGAGCAGCCGGGGCGATCCCTCGATCAAGGTCACCTCCGCGCTACCGAGCCGGCGGAAGGCCTGGGCGAGTTCCACCCCCACGGCGCCGCCGCCGAGCACCACGAGGCGGTGCGGGACCTTCCGCGCGCCGGTCGCGGTCCGGTTGTCCCACGGTTCGGCGTCGGCGAGACCGGGGATCGGTGGAACGGCGGCCCGCGTCCCGGTGGCCACAACCACGGCTCGGGATGCGGTCAGCACCCGGCGGGTGCCGTCCAGCAGCGTCACCGCGACCCGGCCGGCGGGCCCCACCAGGCGCCCGGTCCCGCGCACCAGCTCGACGCCCTTGTCGACCAGCCAGGGCACCTGGGAGGAATCGGAGTAGTCGCCCACCATCCGGTCTCGCCGGGCGAACGCCGCGGCGGCGTCGACGGGTCCGGTGACCGCCGACGCCGCGCCGGGAACGCGGCGGGCCGCCGCCAGCACCTCCCCCGGCCGCAGGAGGGTCTTGCTCGGGATACAGCCCCAGTAGCTGCACTCCCCGCCGACGAGCTCGCGTTCGACGACGATGACGGACAGACCCGCGTCAGCACAGCGGCCGGCGACGTTCTCGCCCGCGGGCCCGGCGCCGAGCACAATCACGTCCGCGTCGGCATCCATGGCCGCCTCCCCTGCCCTGCCCGGCTCGCTCACAAGCCCTCCGTCGTTGCTCGTTAGAATCTGCCGCTCGATCCACGCCAACCGAAGATCATCGGGAACTTTCGGAGTCCCGCCCGGCTCGCCAACTGATCCAACTGATCCAACTGATCCAGAGGATCCAGAGGATCCAGACGGCACGGACGGACCGTGACCGGGCCGGCGCCGGCTCGGAGACGAGAAGCACGTGCACCACGGACGGGGAAGCACGGATGCAGCACGGAGAATGGCGTCAGGAGCGCCAGGCCGGGCCCGTCCCGGCGACACGCCGGAGCGGGCCATCGAGACGAACCAGCGGAGAGATGAAGATGCAGCTCGGGATGATCGGACTCGGCCGGATGGGTGCCAACCTGGTGCGCCGGCTGATCCGCGGTGGTCACGAATGCGTGGTCTACGACGTCAACCCCGAGGCCGTCAAGGCCCTGGCGGCGGAGGGCGCCACGGAGACGCGGAGCCTCGCCGAGTTCGCCGCAGCCCTGCGTCCGCCCCGGGCTGCCTGGATCATGGTGCCCGCCGGGCTGACCGGTGAGACCGTCTCGGCCCTGGCCGAGCACTTCGCGCCGGACGACGTGATCATCGACGGCGGCAACTCCTACTACCGGGATGACATCCTGCGTGCCGCGTCGCTCGTCGAGCGGGGCATCCACTACGTCGACGTCGGCACCTCCGGGGGCGTGTTCGGGCTGGAACGCGGCTTCTGTCTGATGATCGGCGGCGAACCGGGGGTCGTGGCCCGCCTGGAGCCGCTGTTCGAGACGATCGCACCCGGCGTCGGCACCATCCCCCGGACCCCGGGCCGGACCGGCGAGATCACCCAGGCCGAGAAGGGATACCTGTACTGCGGCCCGAACGGCGCCGGTCACTTCGTCAAGATGGTGCACAACGGCATCGAGTACGGCATGATGGCCGCCTTCGCCGAGGGGTTCGCGGTGCTCGACAAGGCGAACATCGGCACGACGTCCGCCGAGCACAACGCCGAGACCGCCCCGCTGGGCAACCCGGAGTACTACCAGTACGACCTCGACACCACCGCGATCGCCGAGGTGTGGCGGCGGGGCAGCGTGGTTAGTTCCTGGCTGCTCGACCTCACCGCCGCCGCGCTGCAGGAGGATCCCGGACTCACCGAGTTCAGCGGCCGGGTGTCCGACTCCGGGGAAGGACGTTGGACGGTACTGGCCGCCGTGGAGGAGGGCGTTCCCGCCCATGTGCTGACAGCGTCCCTCTACGAGCGGTTCAGCTCGCGCGGGGAGGGCCTCTTCGCCGACAAGCTGTTGTCGGCGATGCGCAAGCAGTTCGGTGGGCACGCGGAACAGCACGCGGAGAAGCCAGCCGGCTGAGCCTCGCCGGCTTCCTTGCCTGTCCAGAGGCTTTTGTGCCTGATTTATCCCTCTGGATAGGCAAGGAAAGGGGCTCAGGGGCGGGCGTTGTCGGCGCCGAGGTCCGCCGCGCCTCCCATAACGATCATGGGATGGGCCATTGGGGTCAGCCAACGGAGAATGGCCACGAGGGCGTCCTGTTCCACCGCGATGCAGCCTCGCGTCGGCGATCTGTGGTCGACATGCAGCCAGATGTCCCCGCCGATCTGCGGGCCCAGCGGACGGGTCGGGTCCGATGGCGGATGCCCGGGCAGTCGGTTGTAGTCGATGGCGACCACGTAGTTGAACGCGTCGGGCATCAGCTCGCCCCGCGGACCCGTCGCCCGGTAGAACGACGGGCGATACTCGTAGGGCAGACCGGTGCCCGGATCGGCCAGCTTGCCACCGGCGGCGGTGAGACTGAACACGCCGATCGGGCTGCGCAGATCGCCCTCCCGATGGTCATACGTCCAGCCGTCGGCGCCGTTGCGGCCGATCAGCGGGGCGCCGTAGGTCTCCCAGGCGGAGCCGGGATCGGCTCGTTCCCACAGCGTCACGTTGTTGGTGTTCGCGTTCCGGTCGATGCCGCTCACCACGATCACCTGCCGGGCGGCCTGCGGGATCTTCGTCATCATCACCGGTCCGACCCCGGGGATCGCCGTGAGGTCGGAGGCGGGCCCCGCCCTGCCGTCCGCGCCGGTGCCGGCCGCCCGGCTCGTCCTCACCGGCCCACCCACTCCCGCCGGGCGTGCTTCGGAGGTGGGATCGAGCCCGGATGTGCGTCCGAGCCGGGGCACGCCCCTGGGCCCGGACGGTACGGACACCGACAGGTCATGCGAGGAGCCCGGGTCCGAGCCGGGACTGCTGAGATGAAGTGCACTGGCCGCCCCCACGGCCAACGTCACACCCACCGCGGCGGCACCGACCGCGACCGAGCGACCCCGCGGGGGGCTCGTACGCGTCTCGGTCCGGCGACGATTCCTGCGATGATCGGCCATGCCTCCGACTTCCGGGACGACGCCACGGGCGGGGCGGCGACGCGCTGTTGACC
>NZ_CDWWEW010000178.1:0-10342 GCF_977966315.1 Frankia sp. CeRuru1 | reverse complement strand
GGGTCCCCGGCCTTCTCTCAAGCCCGGGGATGAGCCTGCTCAAAGGCCGCGCGCAACCGTTCCGGCGTCACGTGGGTATAGATCTGCGTGGTCGCGAGACTTGCATGGCCGAGAAACTCCTGGACGGAGCGCAGATCGGCCCCGCCTTCCACCATGTGCGTCGCCGCCGAATGTCGCAGACCATGCGGAGTCAGACCGGCCGGAGCAACACCGGCCGCCACCCTCGTCGTCAGAATCCGCCGTACCGTGCGCGGGTCGAGGCGACCTCCGCGCAGGCCGAGGAGCAGCGCACGCCCGCTACGGGCGGTCATCAGCCGCGGCCGTCCCGTTGATCGCCAGGACCGCAGGGAGGCCACCGCCGGCACACTGAACGGCACGCTGCGCTCCTTGCCACCCTTACCGAGGACCCGCAGCAACCGCCGGTCGTCATCAATGTGCCCCAGGTCAAGACCGCACAGCTCGGACACCCGGATTCCGCTGCCGTACAAGAGTTCGAGAACGAGTGCGTCCCGCAACTCCACCGCCCGCCGTACGGCCCGCTCGGAGTCTGCCGTCGAGTCCGGCAGCCCGGACGGCTGCGACGTGCCCGGGGGCGACACATCAGGCGAAGGGTTCTCAAGGAGCTGACGCGCGGCCGCGGCGGTGAGCACCTCAGGCACCCTTCTGACCGTACGGTTACCTACGAGCCGTGCGGCGACGTCGGTGTCGAGGAAGCCACGGCGCGCCGCATAGGAGGAGAAGACCCGGGCCATCGAGGCGCGCCGGGCCAGGCTTGCCGGCGCCGCCCCGGCGGCGCGCATCGAGGCGAGCCAGCTCCGCAGAAGCGCCAGATCGAGGTCGGCGAGGACCGAACAGCCCATCCGCTCCGCGTGAGCGCGCAGGTTAGCGAGGTCGGCGGTGTAGGCACGCACGGTCTCAGGAGATCGGTCCAGCTCCGCGGTGAGATGGCGGAGAAAACCCGCGACCGCCGTGTCCCAGCCGGACTCGGGTGTCTCGACTATCTCGCCTCGCAGGGCCATGCGACGACCGTGGCGGCATCGGCGGTTCTCGTCAAGACGCCGCGGCGTCCGCGACATTGCACCCGAGGACATTGCACCCAAGCTGCCTCAGGTCTCCTCATCGGGGTTTTCGCCGTCGAGTCCCGGATCCGCGGTACTGCGCGTCGAGGAACGATCGGCCCCGCCGTGGGCGGCACCCGGTCGGGTACCGGACCGCCTGCCGGACGTGGCGGGATGGGACGGGTTCGACGGCGCTCGGCCCAGATTCGTGAGGCGGTAACCGCCCGCCACGTTCTCGACCAGCCCCTCCACCGCGAGTGGGCCCAGCATCGCCAGCACCGCCTCGGGGCGCAGGCCGGTGCGGCGCGCCAGCACAGCCACCCCGACGGCAGCGCGGGCCGGCATCGCGTCGAGAAGCTCGCGCACCGCCTCGGACAACCCGTCCCGCGGGCCATCCCCGCTCGCCGGCCGCTGTGCGAACGATCCGATACTCGCGATTTCCTCCCTGATGTCCTCGGCTCCGGTGACCAGGACCGTCTGTTCACGGAAGTCCCGGAGCAGCCGGTGACAGCCTGCGCTCATGGCGCTGGTCACCGGTCCCGGAACGACCATGACGGGACGACCGAGCCTACGGGTGTGGGCGACCGTGTTCAGCGCGCCGCTACGGTGGCCCGCCTCGACCAGGACCGTCCCCCGGGACAGAGCCGCGATGATGCGATTACGGGTGAGGAATCGGCGTCGGTACGGCGGCGTGCCCGGCGACACCTCGCTGACTACCGCCCCGGTACGGGCGATCTCCTCCAGCAGTTCCACATGGGCAGTCGGGTAGGGAACGTCGACACCCCCGGCGAGCACCGCCACCGTCGATCCGGCTGCGGCCAACGCCCCCCGGTGTGCTGCTGCGTCAATGCCGAACGCGGCTCCCGACACCACGGCCCATCCCTGTTCCGCCATCGCAAACGCGATCTCTCCGGCGAGGTGCAGCCCGTAGCTGGTCGCGGTCCGGCAGCCCACGACAGTGACCGCCCGGGGTGGGAGCTCGCTCAGGTTGACCGGACCACGGACCCACAGAGCCAGTGGAGTGCCGATCATCGAACCGTCTCCCTCGTCCCGAAGACGGTCCAGGGCATCCAGTTCGAGGGGCCACTCGGCGTCCTGGGGACAGACCAGCCGGGCGCCGGCGCGCCATGCCGCGTCCAGGTCCCGAACCGGATCGACACTCGGGTGCGCCGCCCGGAGCGCATTCCACACCTCGGACGCACCCCGGCGCCTGACCTCGACGGCCACGCGACGATGTTCCGGGCCGAAGACGCGGGCCAGGGCGACACGGGCCAACCGCTCGGGATCCGACCAGTCGGTGCCACCCGGTGCCACCCTCCCGGGCGCGGGACCGGGATCCGCCCCCCGGGCATCCGGCGGAGTCGTCGAGCTCATGTCCCACTCCCTGAAGACGGCACCGGATGCGGCTTCTTCCTCCTGCGCGACACGGTCTCCTGCGCGACACGGTTCACGTCACGGTCAGGAGCGTCCCCACGGGGGCCTCCCATGCTCATGCCGACCACCCGGGCAATCTCAGATCCAGCGCGGCACCGAACTGCTCGGGACCGGGCGTGCCCCGTCCGGCGAGATCGGCGAAGGTCCACGCCAACCTCAGGACACGGTCGAGACCGCGCGCGGTGAGCAGGCCTCTTTCGAATGCCCGCTCGGCCACGGCCGTCGCCCTCGCCGGCAGCGGCCACAGTCGGCGCATCGCCGGCCCCGGCACCTCCGCGTTGAGCCGCCACGGCGTTCCGGCCAGCCGGACCCGGGTCGCCTCCTGGGCCGCGGCGACCCGCGCCGCGACGACCGCGGACGAATCACCCTGGCCACGGTCCGCCCGTAGCTCCGCTCGGCTGGGAGCGCTCAACGCCACCTGGATGTCGATCCGATCCAGGAGCGGCCCGGACAAACGGGCCAGATAGCGCCGACGGACCAGGCTCGGGCACTCGCAGCCCACCGCGCGTGGGCCACGGGCCTTCGAACACGGGCAGGGATTCGCGGCCAGAACCAGCTGGAAGCGGGCGGGAAACCGTGTCGTCGCGCGAGCGCGGGCGATCTCGATCTCGCCGCTCTCCAACGGTTGACGTAGCGCATCGAGACTTTGACGGGTAAACTCCGGCGCCTCGTCCAAAAAAAGGATGCCCCGGTGCGCCTGACTGGCCAGCCCGGGCCGAATCACCGTCGAGCCTGCCCCGACGAGTGCCGCCGGGGTCGCGCTGTGGTGCGGACTACGATACGGCGGTCGGGTGACGAGCGGGCAGTCCGCGGGCAGCAGGCCGGCGACCGAATGGACCGCGGTCACCTCGAGAGCGGCCTCGGTACCGAGGTTCGGCAGCAGCCCGGGCAGTCTGTCGGCCAGCATGGTCTTGCCACTGCCGGGCGGCCCCTGCATGAACAGGTGGTGGCCACCGGCCGCCGCGACCTCGACGGCCAGCCGGCCCCTGCTCTGCCCCGCCACGTCCGCCAGATCCCCGACCTGACCGTCGGTGGAGGCAGCTTCGGCCGTGGGGGCCGCCACGGGCTCGGCGGCGATCTCTCCCCGCAGGAGCGCCAGCACACTGGTGAGATCGACAGCGGGCTCTACCACCGCGCCCGGTACCAGCGCCGCCTCGGCCGTGTTGCCCGCCGGTACCACGACCCGTTCGATACCGGCAGCCACCGCCCGAAGTACCGCCGGGAGCACCCCGCGGACACCGCGCACCCGGCCATCCAGCGCCAGCTCGCCGATGAGTACCCGACGGAGCAGGGCGGCGCGCGGCACCACACCGGCCGCGGTGAGGATCGCCACCGCCATAGCCAGGTCGAAACCACTGCCCGATTTCGGGAGGGTGGCGGGGAACAACCCGAGCGTGATGCGCCGATCAGGCCACCGTTGGCCCGAGTTCACGATCGCGGCGCGAATCCGATCCCGCGACTCATGCAACGCGGCATCGGGCAGACCGATGAGAGTCAGCCGCGGAAGACCATTGGCGAGATCCGCCTCCACCTCGACGATGTGACCTTCGACCCCGACGACCGCCACCGCCCGGGCCCGCGCGAGGGCCATCAGAACGCTCCCCGGATGTGCTCGACACGAACCGGACCCGCCGGAGAGCGGGACACCAGGAGGACGTCGAAACGCACCAACGACGAGGCGTGGGGGTGCTCTGCGAGCCATCGGGCAGCCAGGCGTCTGATCCGAGCCGCCTTGCGACCCACGACGGCCTCGGCGGCCGATCCGTAACGCGTCCCGGATCGGGTCTTGACCTCGCAGAACACCAGGCTCTCACCGTCCTGCACAACGAGGTCGAGCTCGCCCTCGCGGCAGCGCCAGTTACAGTCGAGGATCTCGGCGCCGACCGCCGCCAGATGGCGGGCGGCGACATCTTCGCCGAACCTGCCCAGTGCGTCCTTTGCCCGCATCGCCGCTCCCGTTCGCCGGGGGACGGGTGCCCGCCGGTCGTGACCAGCGTGGACGTGGGCGGGCCGGAGAGCCATCCACATGATCGATATGTGGATGGCGAGGATTTCTCCACAGGAGCGAGCTGGGCGGACATCTCAGCGGGGCATCACGGGCTTCGGTGACGGGCCGACTCGCACTGTCGATCCAGGCGACAACCGATCGGAATGAGATGCCGATCTGCGGAACATACCGCCGAGACGATCAAGACGCCGAAGCGATCAAGCGGCCGGGGCTGGCAAGCGTGACGCCGAGAGTCGGCGTCAGAGCTCGGCCTTAGTCAACTCCTCGACGTTGATATCTTTAAAGGTGACTACTCGGACATTTTTAACAAAACGCGCAGGACGGAACATGTCCCACACCCAGGCGTCCCGCAAGATCAACTCGAAGAAGACCTCGCCGTCCGTGCTGTTCCTGACCTCGATCTGGTAGTCGTTCGCGAGGTAGAAGCGGCGCTCGGTTTCGATCACATACGAAAAAAGCCCCACCACGTCGCGGTACTCGCGATAGAGCTGCAACTCCATCTCGGTCTCGTACTTCTCGAGGTCTTCCGCGCTCATACAGTCTCCGTGACGCCATGCCGGCTGGTCACAAGCACCCTGTCCTCCAGCCGCAATGATCGTGCTTCCCTCGTCGTCGCCGCATGCGCAGCCACGTTGACGTACGACATCCGATGCTCGTCACACGGTCCGCAGCGCGCCAGCGCCGCCGCGTGGGCCGCGGTGACGTATCCCTTGTGCTGCGCGAAATCGTACTCGGCATAGCGCGTGTGCAACGCACGCATGATCCGGTCCCTCGTCACCTTCGCCACGACCGAGGCTGCCGCCACGCACGCGACCACCCGGTCTCCCTTCACCACCGCCAACGACTCCGCTCCGAAACCGGCGACCGCGAATCCATCCGTGAGTACGTACCCTGGGCGCACAGGCAGGCGCGCCACCGCGCGTCGCATTCCGGTGATGTTGGCTACGTGCAGGCTGACCCGATCGATCTCGGCCGCGGAGATGACGACGGTCGACCACGCCTCGGCGGCGGCCGTCACGTCCTCGAAAACACTCTCACGGATCTGCTCGGTCAGGAGCTTGGAGTCGGCCAACCGCGCCAGCCGTCGACGAGCCTCCGGAGCCAGAATCACCGCGGCGACGACCAAGGGTCCGGCGCATGCCCCACGACCCGCCTCGTCGACCCCTGCGACCGGACCGAGACCATGCCTGTTCAGAGCGCGCTCGTAACCGAACAGCCCGGCATCCCGGCGAAGAGCGGCACCGTAGTGTCTCATGACGGACCGCGGCGCCGAGCCGTCCCTGACACGCGCGTGCGCGTGGGTCCTCGTGGCATCCGGCGGGGCCGACGGGTGGCGGTCCACGCCGGGGGGATCAGCACGGCAAGGGCGAACAGGGATGCGTCATCCGTGACCGGGGAGCCCGGCAGCGGCACCGCGGCGTCGTCGGCGGAAGACAGCGCGGCCGATGTGGCCGACGTGGCCGACCCGGCTGATGTGGCCGACCCGGCCGGCGCACGAGGAGCCGGAGGCAGCACCGACTCGACGGGAATCCCGGCGAAATCGTTTGGAACGCCCAGGAATCCGAACCGGCCGAGTGGCCAGACACGGACGAAGGCCCGTCCCACCACCGCATGCTTCGGGATCGGCCCGTTCTGCCGGGCATCCGAGGAGGCCCCGCGATGGTCACCCATCACCCACAGGTAGCCAGCCGGGACGGTCAGCGGGCCGAACCGCTGATAGTCGTTCTGGTAGACGTACGGCTCGTCGAGCGGATGGCCGTTGACCGAGACTCTACCCGCAGTATCGCAACACGCGACCGTGTCGCCGCCGACCGCTATGACGCGTTTGATGAAGTCGGTCTCGCTCGGAGCCCCGAGACCCAACAGGTTCTGCGCGCCACGAACGAACCTGCTGAACGCGTTGCTCGGCGGCGGGACGACGGACTCGGCATGATCGAATCCGGTTCCCTTGCCGTTGAAGACGACGATCTCACCCCGGTGCACGTCGCGGAAGTGGTAGACGACCTTGTTGACAAGAACCCGGTCGTCGACGAGCAGTGTCCGTTCCATCGACTCCGAGGGGATCCAGAACGCCTGGACCAGAAAAGCCTTGATGAGCAGGGCGAGCAGAAAGGCGATCAGCACAAGGACCGGGAGCTCGCGGAGGAACGAGCCACGGCCACGGGCCCGCGCCGCCTCGGGCCGGGAAACCCGACGACCGGTGGCTTCCGAACCGTCGGGCTGCGCCTGGTCCTTCGGGCCGTCTGGCTCGGTCGCAGGGCTCGGCTGCGCGCCGTCCGGCTGGCCGCACTCGGTCCTTCCCGGTCCCCGAGGCCCACTGGGATCGGATGCGTTCACGCCGCCACCTCGCAGGATCGACCGCCAAACCTCATCGGACCGGTCGACGTGCCACCAGCCGCACCTTGCGACAGCGTTGCGGACCGTGCCGCCTATCTTCTTCCATCAACGGCGACGGCACCTGCACGGGCAACCGGCAAGTCGCGGATGGAGAATCCGGACGCGTCACGGGGTGGCGGTGACCTCAGCGCGCGACCGGCTCACGCTTCTCCTTGATCTTGGCAGCCTTACCGCGCAGCTGACGCAGGTAGTACAGCTTGGCCCGTCGGACGTCACCGCGGCTCACGACCTCGATCTTCGAGACGATCGGGCTGTGGAGGGGAAAGGTCCGCTCCACACCCACCCCGAAGCTGACCTTACGGACGGTGAAGGTCTCCCGCACCCCGCCACCCTGGCGGCGGATGACGGCACCCTGGAAGACCTGGATGCGCTGACGGTTTCCTTCGACAACCCGCACGTGGACCTTGAGGGTGTCGCCCGGCCAGAACTCGGGCACGTCGGTCCTCAGCGACTCGGCGTCGAGGCTGTCCAGGGTGTGCATGGCAGTCGCTTCCTGAAGAGTTGAGAATGGATCGTCCGCGGCCCCGGAACGCACCGAGACGGACAATCCATGGTCGAGGCCGATCTGGCCGGCATGGGTGGACGCAATCACCGCGAGGTGTCCCGCGGGGAAGACATGCGACCCGAGGCCGCCCGAACCGGTCACGAACCGACGGACACTGCATCCTACTGTGCCACACCTAGGAGAGAGACCGGACCGCCCTACCCCTCGCCCGGCCCCTCGACGTCACGACGATGGATCAGGCCGATCCCCTCGGTGGGGGCCCGGCACCATCCGCCCGGCCGCCTCGGCAGCGGCGGCAGCGGCGGCAGCGAGTACGGCTCGGTCCGCTTCGGCGAACTCGCGGCGTTCCAGGAGGTCCGGGCGCCGCAACAGGGTACGACGAAGCGCCTGGGAACGACGCCAGCGGGCGATCGCCTCATGATCGCCGGAGCGGAGAACGGACGGCACCTCGGCCCCCCGCCATACCGGCGGACGGGTATAGACCGGGCCTTCCAGCAAGCCGTCGGAGAAAGAGTCGTCGACGGCCGAGGCACTGTTACCGAGGACTCCGGGCAGCAGCCGCGTAACCGCTTCGAGAAGCACCAGAGTCGCGGCCTCGCCCCCGGCCAGCACATAGTCTCCGATGGAGATCTCGTCATCGGCCCAGGTCTCGATCACCCTGGCGTCGATGCCCTCGTAGCGCCCGCAGCAGAACACCAGCCAGGGCTCGCGCGCCAACTCTTCGGCATAGCGCTGAGTGAACGGAGTCCCCGCCGGGGTCGGCACGACGACCCGGGGCCGGCTACCGGCCACTCGTGCGGTGATCTCCGACAACGCCGCGTCCCAGGGCTCGGGCCGCATGACCATTCCCGGGCCTCCCCCGTAGGGGGCGTCATCCACGGTGCGATGAACATCCGTGGTCCACATCCGCAAATCATGTGTATGGATCTGCAGGGTTCCGCGCTCCTGGGCCCGGCCCACGAGCGACAGACGCAGTGGCTCGAGATAGGCCGGGAAGATGGTGACGATGTCGGCGCGCATCGGCTGCTTTCAGAGATATCAGTTCTCAGAGGTATCGGCTCTCAGAGGTATCGGCTGCCTGCCGGGAAACCCGACCTGCCCGCCAGCCGAAGACCGGGCCGAGGCGGCGCAGCCAACTTCCGGCGCAGGACCCGAGTCAATCGAGATCGAGTAGGCCGGGCGGCGGATCCACGACGATCCGGCCGGCGGGGGGGTCGACGGTCGGCACGATGTCACGGACGAAGGGGACGAGATGCTCGCCACCATCCGGGCCGCCGATCGCGAGCAGGTCTCCCGCAGGGGAGTGAATGATGTCGGTGACGTGCCCCAACAACATGCCCGCCGTGGTCACCGCCCGCAGGCCGACCAGGTCCCGATCCCACCACATCTCCACGGCCTCGCCGTCGGCGGCATCGTCGTCGAGCGGCGATCCCGCCTGATCCGCGTCGATAGCCAGGAGCACGCCGCGCAGCGCCTCCGCGGCGCCACGATCGTCCACCCCGCGAAAGTGAAGCAACAGGCGACCCGAGTGCCAACGAGCGCCGGAGACGGTGAGCGGAGTTCCGCCCCCTTCGCGACCGAGGACTGCCCCTACGGCGAACCTGCGGTGGGGCACGTCGGTGCGAATCTCGATCGTGACCTCACCGCGGATGCCATGCGGCCGGCCGATCCGCCCGACGACGATCTCCTCAGCCACGACTTCTCGAGCAATCAGGACAAAGCTCGCGACAGCATCGGCGGATCCTAATGATCCACATCGACAACGTCGATCCGAAGGCCCCGGCCTCCGACACCGCCCATCACCGTGCGCAGCGCACGAGCGGTACGGCCTCGCCGACCGATGACCTTCCCGAGATCTTCGGGGTGCACCCGCACCTCCAGGGTACGTCCACGCCGACCGTTGTTCAGGTCCACCCGGACGTCGTCGGGGTGATCGACGATGCCTCGCACAAGATGTTCGAGGGCCGCCTCCAGCACCTACTGCCCCGCGGTCGTCGGTGCGTCCGTGGCCGGGGCGGCTTCCACTTCCTCTGCCGACTCTGCCGACCCGGACTTCTTGGCCTTCTTCGGCGTGGTGGCCGGCCGGTCCTCGGCGCCCGCAGCAGCCCGCGCGGCCGCCTGGAAGATCTCCCGCTTGTCCGCCTTTGGCTCGGCGACCTTCATCGGCGGGGGCGCCGGCAGGTTCTTGAACTTCTGCCAGTCCCCGGTGACCTTGAGGATCGCGAGGACGGGCTCGGTGGGCTGTGCACCGACCGAGAGCCAGTGCCCCACCCGCTCGGCGTCGACCTTGATGATGCTCGGGTCGGACTTGGGGTGGTACTGCCCGATGGACTCGATGACCCGACCATCCCGCTTGGTACGGGCATCGGCCACGACGATGCGGTAGTGCGGCTCGCGCATCTTGCCGAGACGCTGCAGTTTAATCTTGGTTGCCACGGTGGTCGAACGGCTCCAGACATGTCGATGACCACTGGTTTTCCACGGCTGCGCATGGAGCCCCGGTGGTGGGAAGCACCCGCGCCGGACAACCACTCACACATCTCCCGCCCGGCACCGCGAGAAACCGCGACACCGCGAGGAATGAGGGCAGCCACACCGGCGCTGGCAGGCAGGGCCTGTATTGAGCTTACAGTCTGCCAGATCGTGACCGCCGCGCACGACCGGGGAGCCCGTGCATCCACCACGGCCGCCTCGCGCGGGTCAACGGCCCCCGCGGGGGCCGCGCGGCGGCATCCCACCGAAGCCGTCCTGCTGCCGCATCAGCGCCGAGAGATCCGGCATGCCGTCCGGAAGCGCGGGGCCCTTCGCCAGCCGCTCCTGCGCAGTGGACTTCTGCGCCTTGGCCTGGGCCGCCCGTGCCGCCGGATTACCCTTGCGGCTGGCTCCCTTGCCCTTCTTCGCGGTCTTGCGAGCCGAGGCGGCCTTCGCTCGACCCACCCC
>NZ_CDWWEW010000177.1:8436-10545 GCF_977966315.1 Frankia sp. CeRuru1 | reverse complement strand
CCGAACAACCGACACCGCCGCGGCCGTTCCGGAGCAACCTCCGGAACGCAGGATCATGACGCTGGCGCTGCGGGGAGCCAACCGCGAGGCCCCCCACCCGCGGCGTCGTGACCCGGCCCGTCCACCACCGGCCCGGCTCAGGCCCGTGGGAAGTCGGTGTACTCCACGAGGTCGACGAAGATCTGGGCTGCGGCCCGGTAGAGATCGGTCCGGAGATGTTCATGGGCAGCACGCGGAGCTATCCGGTCGACGGTCTTCAGCCTAACGCCGGAAGCAGACGTGCAACGGCGGCCGTTCAGAGATCGTCTGTAAACGGATTTATCAAGCCTGTTCACCATGCGGGAAGGATGGCGCGGTTCGGGTCGCCCGGGCCGGTCACCATCGGACCGGGGCTCCCCCGGAGAGCACCCGGCACGACGGGCGGAGGCGCGGTGTGTCGGCCACGCTAGCGCTGGGTCTGCTGCTGCAGGGGCTCGCCTTGGTCGTGGTGGTTCGCGGTCGGGGCCGGCGCGCCGTGTCCAGTCTCGGGCTGATGTTCGTCGGTGCCGCCATCGCCTACCACGGGGTGACGGAGGTCCTGCAGGTCCTGGTGCCGTCCTACAGTGACAACCGGCTGTTGACCACGGAGTCCGACGTCGCGGCCTACACCGTTCTGGTCGGGTTCTCCCTGCTCGCGTTCGCTTCCGGTTATCGCTTCGCAACCCAACGCACGCCGCCGTCCACCGGTTGCCGCCGGGAGGAAGTCTTGGACTTCTTCGACTGGCGGGTCCTGACTCCGCTGGCCCTGGCTGCGGTGGCCGTGACAGCGGTCGGCAGGAACACCTCGTCCGGCGACGCGGACCCCTCGACGGTCACCGGCAGTCCCTACCTCGTCAGCGGCTTCGCGACGCAGTTCCTGGTCGTCGGCCTCGCCCTGGGAAGCTTCGCCGTGCTCGTGCGGACGAAGGGCCGCGGATTCCTCCCGGTGCTCGGCATCCAGTGTACGTTGCACACACTGGCGGGGCAGCGGCTGCCGGTGGCGATAGCGGCGGGCGCGGTGATCTACCTACTGTCCATCGTCGGGATTCCCATACGCCGACGGCAGCTCGTCTCGGTCGTCGCGCTCGTGGTTCTGGCCTACGTCGTCATCTACGGGGCACGCGCGGACGCGGGCCGGCAGGTGTTCGGGTACAGCGTGGGTCCCGGGCAGCGCCTGCAAGCCCTGGCCGCCGGTCTGACCCATCTGGAACGCGGGATAAACCCGGGCGAGGTGGGAAACCTCGGGGTCCGCCTGGACGGGAACTCCTACCCGTCGATAATCCTGCGACGGCTCCGCGACGGTTCTCCGCCCATCGGCCCGGTAACCCTGTGGAACGACGTCAACATCGCCGTCCCGCGTTTTCTCAATCCCGACAAACTGAATTCCGACCTGGAGTCGCGTTCCCTCAAGACGCGCCTGTCCGCCACCTACGGGATCACCAACGCGTTCGACCGCCTGCCCACCCAGCTCGGCGAGCTGCTGCCCATCGGCGGTCCGCCGTGGATGGTGACCCTCGCGGCTCTGGGAGGATTCGTCCTCGCCCGACTGGAGTACGCGCTGCGCGGATGTCGCCATCCAGCGGCTCTCCTGGGCCTGCTGGCGCTGGTGGCCGCGATCCTGCAGTACGAAGGCGGGATCGCGCTCTACGCGATCAACGGCCGCGGCGTCCTAGCCATCGCGGCCGGACTGTTCGTGTGGCGGAAACGACGGATCTTCCGGCCCGCGACGGTTCGGGGCTCGACCACCCTACCGCCGCTGTGCACCGGCACCCCGGCCACCGTCGCGCGGGCCGGCTCCGACGAGGACGGCACGCCGACCGACCCGTCGCCGGGTGACCCGGTACGGACCGGGCCGGCGTCCGCGGGCAGGGACGAGGACGCGGCGCAGGTCACGGCCCGCGGCCACGGCCCGCGCCGCAACCGGTGAGGGGGTGGCGGCACGGCGGCCGCGGTCTCTCTGACGTTCCGGAGGGCGGTGTCCGGCTTCCCGTCGGTGCGCGAGCAGCCGGATCGCGACGCCCGGCGACACCCGTGCCGGAGCGTCTCCGAGGGGGCTCGCCGCCGGCAGCGTCCTGCTAGCGTGCCCGGTTG
>NZ_CDWWEW010000177.1:0-8254 GCF_977966315.1 Frankia sp. CeRuru1 | reverse complement strand
GGGCCCAGCAGCATGCGCCGAGCGTCCGCCGCCCCCGCCGCCGAGCTGCCCGGGGACGTCCAGCCGCCCGGGGACGTCCAGCCGCCCGGGGACAACCGGCGGGGGCCGGCGTGACCGTGCACTTCATCGGGGCCGGACCGGGCGCCGCCGACCTCATCACCGTCCGCGGCCGGAACCTGATCGCGTCCTGCCCGGTCTGCCTGTACGCCGGCAGTCTCGTCCCGGTCGAGCTGCTGGCGCACTGCCCGCCCGGGGCCCGTCTCGTCGACACCGCCCGGATGCCGTTGGACGACATCGTCGCGGAGCTGGTCGCGGCCGACGCCGCCGGTCACGACGTCGCCCGCCTGCACTCCGGCGACCCGTCGCTCTACAGCGCCGTCGCCGAGCAGATGCGCCGGCTCGACGCGGCCGGGATCGCCTACGACGTGACGCCGGGTGTCCCTGCCTTCGCCGCGGCGGCGGCGTCGCTGCGCCGGGAGCTGACGGTTCCCGGCGTCGCCCAGAGCGTGGTGCTGACCCGCACGGCCGTGCTGTCCAGTCCCATGCCGCCCGGCGAGGACCTCGCCGCCCTCAGCCGGTCGGGGGCGACCCTCGTGCTGCACCTGGCCGTGCACCGTATCGAGACGCTCGTCGCCGAGCTCGTGCCGAACTACGGTACGGACTGCCCGGCAGCCGTCGTCGCCTGGGCCAGCCGGGCCGACGAGATCGTGCTGCGCGGCACGCTCGCCGACATCGCCGGTCGGGCGCGGGCCGCGGGGCTCACCAGGACGGCCGTGATCATCGTGGGTCACGCCCTGGCCGCGGAGGGTTTCCGGGACAGCTACCTGTACTCCCGGGAACGCTTCGGACCGGACGGATGCGTGTCGTCCGTTCCCCCGGCCTCCCCGGTTTCCCAGGCTTCCCAGGCTTCCCAGGCAAACGCCGCGCCGCGTGGCCCGGATCCCCTCCCTCGGGCTCGGTGACCGGGCGCCCCCGGGGCTCGGTGACCGGGGCATGCCGTGTGCTGCTGCTCGGCGGAACCGGGGAGGCGCGCCGCCTGGCAACCACGCTCGGCTCCCCGGATCCCGCCGGCACGGAACGCATCGAGATCGTCTACTCGTTGGCCGGTCGGGTCCGCGAGCCTGCGCTGCCACCGTCCTGCCGGATCCGGATCGGCGGCTTCGGTGGGGCGGCGGGCCTGGCCGACTACCTGCGGGCCGAACGGATCGATGCGGTGGTCGACGCGACCCATCCGTTCGCCGCGACGATGACCACGCAGGCCGCGCAGGCCGCGCACGCCACCGGCGTTCCGCTGCTCGTCCTGCGCCGGCCGAGCTGGCGCGAGCAGCCCGGAGACGACTGGCGCCGGGTCCCGTCGCTGGCCGACGCGGTCGCTCTGCTCGACCGGTTCGTCCCACCCGGGCCGCGCCCGCATTCCGATCCGGCCCCACGGGTGTTCCTGACCACCGGGCGAACCGACCTCGCCCTGTTCGCCGGCCTGCACCGGCCCTGGTTCCTGGCCCGATCGGTCGAACCGCCGACCGGCCCGGTACCGCCACGGCTGACCGTCATCCTCGATCGTGGGCCGTTCGACGTCGCCGGGGAGACCGCCCTGCTGCGCCGGCACCGCGTCGACGTCCTCGTGACCAAGAACAGCGGCGGGACGATGACCGCCGCGAAGCTCGCCGCCGCCCGGGACCTCGGTCTGCCGGTCATCATGGTCGACCGCCCGCCGCTGCCACCCGGGGTGACCGCGGTCGACGATGTCGACGCCGCCGTGGCCTGGGTCGCACCACCAGGGCCTAGATGACCGGGGCTAGGTGACCGGGTAACGACGTGGGGTGAACACGAGGTCCCGGCCGGGGCCGCGGTGCACCACTCGGGTCGTCGACGAGCCGATGAGCAGCAGGCAGCGCATGTCGACCTCGGCCGGGTCGAACGCGCCGAGGCTCGTCACGGTGATGCTCTCGGCGGGACCGCCGACATCCCGGCCGATGACCACCACCGTGCCCGGGGGGCGGTGTTCGAGCAGCACCTCGTGGGCCCGCTCCAGCTGATGGCGACGGGTGCGGGAAGCCGGGTTGTACAGCGCCAGGACGAAGTCGCCCGCGGCCGCCGCCCGCAGCCGCCGCTCGATGACCTCCCACGGCTTGAGTCGGTCGGACAGCGACAGCACGCAGAAGTCGTGGCCGAGTGGCGCCCCGACCCGGCTCGCCACCGCCTGCGCGGCGGTCAGCCCGGGCACGACCCGCACCTCGACGCCCGCGAACCGCTCCGCCGCCGCGGCCTCGACGACGGCCGTGGCCATCGCGAAGACCCCGGGATCACCGGAGGAGACCACGGCGACGTTCGCGCCGCCGGCCGCCAGTTCGAGGGCGAGCTCGGCGCGCTCGGCCTCGACGGTGTTCCCCGAGGCGTGCCGGCGCTGGCGTGGATCGACCGGCACCCGGTCGAGGTAGGGGCCGTAGCCGATGAGGTCGTCGGCGGCGGCCAGCGCCTCGGCGGCCTGCGGCGTCAACCAGCCCGCGGCGCCCGGTCCGAGGCCCACCACGACGACCTCCCCCGCGCCGGGCGTGCCGTCGGTACCGACGGTGCCAGCCGTGCCAACGGCGCCAGCCGTACCGACGGTGGGCGCCGTACCAACGGTGGGCGCCGTCAGTACCCAGTCCGCCTGCGACGCGCGCAGCGGCGCCGGATCGTCCGGCCCCCGGACCGGGCTCGGCAGTACCGCGAGCGAGAAGTACGGCACCGTGGCCGGGTCTACCGCACCGAGCGGGGCGATGCGCTGGCCGGAGGTGGTGGCCCGTTCCACGTACCAGGTGTCCGCGAGGCGTCCCGCGGCGGTGAAGGCGTCCCGGATCCCCGGGAAGGTCCGCCCCATCTTGAGCACGACCGCGGTGTCCGTGCCGGCGATACACTCGGCGAGGGCCGCCGGCGGCAGCGTGCCCGGCAGCACGGTGAGGACCTCGTTGCCCTCGACCAGCGGCCGGCCGAGCACCGCGCACCCCGCCGACAGGGACGTCACCCCCGGCACGACCTCGGTCGGGTACCGGTCGGCGAGGCGCCGGTGCAGGTGGATGAACGAGCCGTAGAAGAACGGGTCACCCTCGCTGAGGACCACGACGTCCCGGCCGGCGTCGAGGTGGACGGCCAGCCGCTTGGCGCAGTCCTCGTAGAACTCGTCGATCGCGCCACGGTAGCCGCTGGGGTGGGAGGTCGTCTCGGTGGTGACCGGGTAGACCAGCGCCTCCTCGATCTGGTCACCGCGCAACTGGCTCGCGGCGACCGACCGGGCGATGCTGCGACCGTGCCGGGCGCTGTGGTAGGCGATCACGTCGGCGTCACGGATCAGGCGGGCCGCCTTGAGGGTGACGAGCTCGGGATCCCCCGGTCCAACCCCGACTCCCCACAGCCGGCCCTTCAACGGCGCCATTAATCCTCCTCGCTCGCGATCGCGTTGACCGCGGCGACCGCCATCGCGCTGCCGCCCCGCCGACCGTGCACGACGAGATGCTCCAACCGGGCCGGATCATCCACGAGGGCCTGCTTGGACTCCGCGGCGCCGATGAACCCGACGGGCACGCCGAGCACCGCCGCCGGTCGCCCAGCTCCGGCCGCGACGAGTTCCAGCAGGCGGAACAGCGCTGTCGGAGCGTTCCCGACCGCCACCACGGAGCCGGCGAGCCGATCCGCCCACAGATCCACCGCCGCGGCGCTACGGGTGGTGCCCAGCCGCTCGGCGAGCTGCGGCACCCGGGGATCACCGAGCAGGCAGAGAATCTCGTTCGCGGCGGGCAGCCGACGGCGGGTCACGCCGGCCGCCACCATCTGCGCGTCGCAGAGCACCGGGGCGCCGTCCAGCAACGCCGCGCGCGCCGCCGCGACCACGCCGGGGGTGAAAGCGAGATCGTCAACGAGATCCACCATTCCACAAGAATGGATCATGCGGACCGCAACCCGGGCGACGTCACCGGGCAGCCGGTCGAGACGCGCCTCGGCCCGGATCGTCGCGAACGACCGGCGGTAGATCTCCGCGCCGTCACGGACGTAGTCGTAACGTTGCATACCGCTCATGCCTGATACGCCGTTCATGCCAGACTCCTCGCCGACCTGACGGCCGCGGCCAGGTCACGGTGGCCGTCGCCGGGGCTCGACGACACGACCGTCGCCTCGCCGCCGTCCGCTCCGACGGATGCGGCGGCGGCCCCGAGGCCCGTCCGACGGACCCGGTAGCCGGACCCGGTCGCCACAACCTCCACCACCCGTCCTCCCGGTTGCCCGCAGCGCCGCTCGCAGCCCGACCAGTGCACCGGCGCGAGGGCCGGGCCAACCGGGACGGGCCGGAGGGCTTGCGGCCTCCCGGCCGGGTGCGTCGGCGTCGACGGGTCGCCAGCTCGGATCCGCACGGACACCGCCGCGTCGCGGCGGACATCCGCCAGCGCCCGGGCGCATCCCGGCCGACCGGCACAGCTCGTCACGCCGACCCAGGATGATGCCGGATCGACGACCAGGCCCGCGTCCGCCGCCGCCCTCGACCACCGGGTAGCCTCGGCCAGGTCGAGATCGCGGAGCACGACGGACCGCCACGGAGTCACAACCAGGACGCCGTCTTCGGCACCGCCCGCTCCGCCGACACCCTCACCACCGCCCGCTCCGCCGACACCGCCCGCTCCGCCACCGACACCGGCTGCCGCGGCGGCGGCGAGCAGGTCGAGCTGGTCGGCGCTCAGCCGCCCCAGGGGGACGAGCACGGTCAACGCCCGGCGGCCATCACGCTGCGGATGCGGACCGGGCCACGCGCCGGCCCGAACGGTGGCGCTCCCAGTGGCCTGGACGATCCCAGCGGCCTGGACGATCCCAGCGGCCTGAGCAATTCCAGCAGCCTGGACGATCCCAACGGCGCCGGCCTCGGCCGCGGCAGCCGCGAGCAGGTCGTCCGGTCCACCCGGTCCACCCGGCAACTCGGCGATCCGCCAGGCCGTCGCGGCGGTGCCCACCGCCGCGCGGGCCTCGATGAAGGCCCGCGCCGCGGCGAGGAGCGCGGGTACGGCGACGTGGACGGGCAACCGCAGCGCGCGGGTCGCGCCCGCGACGGCCAGCAGCATCTCCCCGGAGGGCAGGGCGCGCAGCGCGAGGTCCGCGGGCAGCCCGGCCAGGTCCCCGCTGCCGTCGTCGACGGCGAACAGCACCCGGCCGGGCAGCGCGGCGAGGGCCGGATCCGCGCACAGCCGGCGGTCCAGTTCGGCGACGACCGGCGCGATGTCCCGGCACCCGGCCTCGCCGCGTCCGGACAGCGGCGAGCCTACGATGTTGCGGACCCGCTCGTGCGTCGTCGAGGGCAGCAGGCCGACCGCGCTCACCCGGGCGGCGAGCTCCTCGGCCGTACCGTCGGCCAAGCCGTTAGCCAGGCCGCGTAGCTGCACGTTAGCCCGGGAGGTGAGCTCAAGGTGGCCATCGGCGAACTCCCGCGCGCAGCCGGCGAGGGTCTTCGCCGCGGCGGCGGTCAGCCGGCCGCCGGGCAGCCGCAGCCGCGCGAGCGCGCCGTCCGCGGCCGGATGCGTCGTCAGCACACCAGGGCAGGCGTCGCGGACACGCTCCCGCGGACTGGTGGGCACCGGCGGAGCATACGTGCCGGACTCGGGCGATGCCGGTTGATCGTTTTCTTTGTCACGACGACAGCGGAGTGCTTGACAACACCTCCCGCCTCTCTGCGATCGTGACGGGGCCACGAGCGGCGAACGGCGAGGAAGCAAGGAAGCCCGGTGCGGATCCGGTGCGGATCCGGTGCGGTCCCGCCACCGTCACCGGGGAGTGCGCCCCAGGCACGGCCACCGACGCGGGGCGTGGACCCCCGGGAAAGGCATCACCATGTCGCCTGTGCAGACTCCTCCCAGCGATCCGTCCAACGACCCTTCCGACGACCCGTTGGCCACGGTCACCCGCGAAGCCGGGGAGACGCCGGGAGCCGGGGAGACGGAGGTCGACGCGGTCGTCCTGCTGCTGTCGACCTCCGACACCGACCTGCTCTCCGCGCGGGCGAGCGGAGCCCGCTACCGCCTCGCCAACCCGGCCCGGCTCTCCGTCGCCGATCTCCCGGCGCTGACCAGCGGTGCCGATGTGGTCGTGGTGCGCATCCTCGGCGGCCGGCGGACCTGGGAGGAGGGGCTCGACACGCTGCTCGCCGGCCCGCGCCCGGTGGTCGTGCTCGGTGGCGAACGGACCCCGGACGCGGAGCTCATGGCCGTCTCCACGGTGCCCGGCGGCATCTGCGCCGAGGCACACGCCTACCTCGCCCAGGGCGGTCCGGCCAACCTCGGCGAGCTGCACCGATTCCTCGCTGACACCCTGCTGCTGTCCGGTACCGGATTCGCCCCGCCGGTGACCATCCCGGCCTGGGGAGTGCTCGACCGGACCGCGGACGCCTCAGCCACCCCGGACGCCTCAGCCAGCCGGGATGTCCCGGACGTCCTCGCGGGGAACGCGGTGCGGCCGGTCGCGGTGCGGCCGGTCATCGGTGTCCTGTACTACCGCGCGCACCACGTCGCCGGGAACACCGCGTTCGTCGAGGCACTCTGTGCCGCGGTCGAGCGGGCCGGCGGGGATCCGCTGCCGGTGTACTGCGCGTCGCTGCGCGCCGCCGAACCCGAGCTGCTCGCCGCCCTCGGGCGGGCGGACGCGCTGATCGTCACCGTGCTCGCCGCGGGCGGCAGCCAGCCGGCGCACTCCTCCGCCGGAGGCGACGACGAGGCGTGGGACGTCGGCGCGCTGGCCGCGCTGGACATCCCGATCCTGCAGGGACTGTGCCTGACCAGCGGCCGGGCGGCGTGGGCGGAGTCGGACGACGGGCTGTCCCCGCTGGACGCGGCGACACAGGTGGCGATCCCCGAGTTCGACGGGCGCCTGATCACCGTGCCGTTCTCCTTCAAGGAGATCGACGCGGACGGGCTGACAAGCTACGTCGCCGACACCGAACGCGCCGGCCGGGTGGCCGGCATCGCCGTCGCGCACGGCCGGCTGCGGCGCGTCCCACCGGCCGAACGCCGAGTGGCGCTCATGCTCTCGGCCTACCCGACGAAGCACTCCCGGATCGGCAACGCGGTGGGCCTCGACACCCCGGCGAGCGCCGTGCGCCTGCTGCGGGCGATGCGCGCGGCCGGATACGACATCGGGCCCGACGACGGCCCGGACGCGCTGCCGGGGGTCGCGGCCGAGGACGGTGACGCCCTGATCCACGCGATCATCGCCGCGGGCGGGCAGGATCCGGCCTGGCTGACCGAGGAGCAGCTCGCCGGCAACCCGGTCCGGATCAGCGCGGCGCGGTACCGGGCGTGGTTCGACACCCTGCCCGCCGACCTGCGGGAGAGCGTCGAACGGCATTGGGGGCCCGCGCCCGGCGAGCTGTACGTCGACCGGTCCGCGAATCCGGACGGGGAGATCGTGCTCGCCGCGCTGCAGGCCGGCAACATCGTGCTGCTGGTCCAGCCGCCACGCGGCTTCGGGGAGAACCCGGTCGCCATCTACCACGACCCCGACCTGCCGCCGAGCCACCACTACCTCGCCGCCTACCGGTGGCTCGCCGGCGGCTCCGGCGGCTCCGGCGGCTCCGGCGGCTTCGGCGGCTTCGGCGCGCACGCCGTCGTCCATCTGGGCAAGCACGGGACGCTGGAGTGGCTGCCCGGCAAGACCGTGGGCATGTCCGCGTCCTGCCCGACCGACGCGGCGATCGGCAACCTGCCGTTGATCTACCCGTTCCTCGTCAACGACCCGGGCGAGGGCACGCAGGCGAAGCGCCGGGCGCACGCGACCCTGGTCGATCACCTGGTTCCGCCGATGGCCCGCGCGGAGAGCTACGGCGACCTGGCCCGCCTGGAACAGCTGCTCGACGAGCACGCCACCATCGCCGCCATGGATCCGGCGAAGCTGCCGGCCATCCGGGCGCAGATCTGGACGCTGATCCAGGCCGCCCGGCTCGATCACGACCTGGGACTGGCCGACCGGCCGCACGACGCCGAGTTCGACGACTTCCTGCTGCACGTCGACGGGTGGCTGTGCGAGGTGAAGGACGCGCAGATCCGCGACGGCCTGCACGTGCTCGGCGAAGCGCCGACCGGCGGGGCGCGGATCAACCTGGTGCTCGCGATGCTGCGGGCCCGGCAGATGTGGGGGGGGCGCGTCACCCTGCCGGGGCTGCGGGAGGCCCTCGGGCTCGTCGAGGACGACCGGGCGGCCCGCGGCGCGGTCGACGCCGCCGAGGCGACGGCGCTCGCCCTGGTAA
>NZ_CDWWEW010000176.1:0-10417 GCF_977966315.1 Frankia sp. CeRuru1 | reverse complement strand
CCTCATACCCCGCGATGACCCCCCGTTGCAGATCCACGATCGGCTGGAAGAACAGCACGGGTTCGTCGGGATCGGCGAGAACCCGGCGTAGGTCGGGCCGGTCGTCGCCACGCGTCCCACCCCCGTCGCTGTTCTTCGACCGGCCGGGGGGACCCGCCCCACCGGCCGCGGGCAGCGTCCTGCCCTCGGCCGCGCCGCCGGGCGAAACAGCCGCGTCGCCGACATCGGGGCGGTCGCTGGACGGAGGTCCCGCGGGAATCCGCTGCCGAGTAATCATGCGCCGTGCACCCCCCTCGCATCGAAGCACGTCGCACCTGTCCTGTAAGTGATTTTCTTACCATCCGGCCGCGATGCCGGGTGCGAGTACCGTCCGGAGTTGTGAATCCTGCGCTCTTTTGTGCGACCAGCGGGTGGCGGTCGGATTTCCGTTCATCGTCCTTCCCGTGCCCTCGGCGCAAGATCGGCGGTTTCTGGGCGCCGGAGGCGTCGTTCATCGTTGATCCGTCGCCAAAACGGTCATTGCTCGCCAGGATTTTCGGGTGCCGACGCGAGGCGTGCGAGTAGTCCGAGTCGGCCGATGGAAATCAATCCAGCAACAACGGGGGTGAACTTTATTCGGCGAGGTGGTGCGCTACGATTACTCAAAGTGATCGAATGTGGAAGTGTGGGTGGCGTTCCGGGGGCGAGGTTAGGCTGAGGTAGTGGTATAGCTACCGTTCGCAGTTATTCGGGGGTGATTCGCGGCCGTTCGGGAGTACGATGACGGCCGCCGGGGCGGTGGCCCGTCGTGAGCGGACCCGTGCGGACCCGTGCGGACCCGCGCCGGATCGGCACCGGTCGGGCGGTCCAGGCCGGGTGGGACCGCTGCGGGGCCGCGGTCGGCCGCTACAGTCGGCCCATGAGGCTTGCAGTGATCGGCGGTGACGGGATCGGCCCCGAGGTGGTGGCGGAGGGGTTGCGGGTGCTGCGCGCGGTACATCCCAAGGTCGACATGACCGAATACGACCTGGGTGCCCGGCGCTGGCACGAGACCGGGGAGACGCTGCCCGACTCGGTGCTGGAGGAACTGCGCGGTCACGACGCGATCCTGCTCGGGGCGGTCGGTGATCCCGGCGTGCCCAGCGGTGTCCTCGAGCGTGGCCTGCTGCTGCGGCTGCGGTTCGAATTCGACCATCACGTCAATCTCCGGCCGGTGCGGCTCTATCCGGGAGTCCGCTCGCCGCTGGCCGGCGATCCGGCTATCGACATGATCGTGGTGCGGGAGGGCACGGAGGGGCCGTACGCGGGCGCGGGGGGTGTGCTCCGGAAGGGGACGCCTCACGAGGTGGCGACCGAGGAGAGCCTCAACACCCGGTACGGCGTCGAGCGCGTCGTGCGCGACGCGTTCCGGCGGGCCGATCGACGCGAGCGTCGCCACCTGACTCTCGTGCACAAGAACAACGTGCTGACCAAGGCCGGCGACCTGTGGTCGCGCACCGTGGCCGAGGTGGCGCCCGAGTTCCCCGACGTGCGCGTCGACTACCAGCACGTGGACGCGGCCTCGATGTTCTTCGTGACCGATCCGGGCCGGTTCGACGTCGTCGTGACGGACAACATGTTCGGCGACATCATCACCGACATCGGCGCGGCCATCACCGGCGGGATCGGCCTGGCCGCCAGTGGCAACCTCGATCCCTCCGGTGCCCACCCGAGCATGTTCGAGCCCGTGCACGGCAGCGCCCCGGATATCGCCGGCAGGCAGCTCGCCGACCCGACAGCCACCGTCGCCTCGGTGGCGATGCTGCTCGATCATCTCGGCCACGCCGAGGAGGCGGCGAAGGTCGAGGCCGCCGTCGCATCCTCCCTGGCGGATCGTGCCGCCGCGGGAGCGGCCCAGCTGTCGACCCGGGGACGCGGCGAGGACCTCGC
This sequence comes from Frankia sp. CeRuru1, assembly GCF_977966315.1. Taxonomy (NCBI): domain Bacteria; kingdom Bacillati; phylum Actinomycetota; class Actinomycetes; order Frankiales; family Frankiaceae; genus Frankia; species Frankia sp. CeRuru1. The sequence continues at coordinate 8,509 of NZ_CDWWEW010000176.1, read as the reverse complement.
CGCGCGGGCGGCGGGCTGAGTCCTCGCCACCCCGGTCCTCGCGCCACCCCGCCACGCCACCGGTGGAGGCCGGATGGTTGATCGCCGCGGGGGCCCTTCCGGTCCAGGTGCGTCGTGGTTATCCTCTACGGGAGCCGTAGATCCGGTAAGACGGCAGCCGACAGGGCCCCACCACGGCGAAGATCGGCGGATTCGTCATCTCCTGTTCGCTTCGTCGTACTTTGGCCTGGAGTCGCCGTGCCTATCACCCCAACCTCGAAGATCTGGATGAGTGGAGAGTTCGTCGACTGGGACGACGCCCGCATCCACGTGCTCAACCCGACCCTGCACTACGGGTGGGGTGTGTTCGAAGGCGTCCGCTGCTACGAGACGGCCCAAGGGCCCGCCGTGTTCCGGCTGACGGACCACATCGCCCGTCTCTACCGCAGTGCCAAGATTTATGTGATGGAGCCGTCCTTCACGCCGGAGCAGGTCGTCGCGGCGACGAAGGAGACCATCGCGGTGAACGACATCGCCTCCTGCTACATCCGGCCGCTGATCTACCTCGGTTACGGTGAGATGGGGCTCAATCCGTTGCCTTCTCCTGTCGAGGTCATGATCGCGGTGTGGCCGTGGGGCGCCTACCTCGGCGAGGAGGCAGAGGAGAACGGCGTCCGCGCGATGATTTCCTCCTGGAAGCGGAACGACCCGAACATCACGCCGCCGGCGGCCAAGGCGTCCGGGCAGTACCTCAACTCGTCCCTGGCGAAGGTCGCGGCGGTCAAGGCCGGTTACGACGAGGCGATTCTGACCAGCCCCAATGGCCACATCGCCGACGGCACCGGGGAAAACGTCTTCATCGTCTCCGGACGCAAGGTCATCACTCCGCTCCTCACGGACGGTCCGCTCGGTGGCATCACCCGCGCCTCGATCATGAGGATCGCCGCCGATCAGGGGTACGAGGTGATCGAGCAGCACATCGTGCGCACCGACCTCTATCTGGCTGACGAGGCGTTCTTCACCGGCACGGCGGCCGAGATCGTGCCGATCGTCGAGGTGGATGACCGGCAGGTCGGGAGCGGGAAGCCGGGCCCCGTCACCCGGGAGCTGCTGGAGATCTTCCACCGCGCGACCCGGGGGGAACTGGACCGATACCAGGAGTGGAACGAGTTCGTCCAACAATAACGCCGTGGCCGGCGTCGCGGGCGTTCGCGCGTTGCCCCGCGTCCCGGCCAGGGTCGTGAGCCCGGCCCCGCGTGGCCAGGCTCTCATAATGCCCACGCCGAAGCATCGTGTGCTCTGGTCAACACGGCCGGCGGGGCCTACCGTCGCGAGTAGCAGTTTTCACGAATGCACAAGCGTCGGGAGGGCGTCGTGCGGGTTTCGGAGGCTATGAGCTCCCTTGTTCTCATGATCGGCCCGGGGCACACGCTTCGCCAGGCGGCGAGGCTGATGGCGGCGCGCAAGGTGGGTGCCGCGGTCGTCCACGATGCGGACAGTGAGGGCTACGGGATCCTGACCGAACGGGACGTTCTGCGATCGATCGCCGCGGCTCAGGATCCGGATGTCGAGATCGCGGGCGACCATCTCACCCGCGATGTCGTCTTCGCGGATCCGGAGTGGTCCTTGGACGAGGCGGCTGCCGCGATGCTGCGGGGCGGTTTTCGGCACCTTATCGTGACCTCGGGCGGTGGCGTAGCCGGAATTCTCTCCATGCGCGACGTGGTACGTTGCTGGAGTAACTATCATGTTACGGTATGATATCTACCGTGTCGTACGCCGGGGATGCTTGCGGTCTGCCGCCGAATCCGATCCCGTCGTCCGGGGTAGCTGGGGAACATGAGGCAGGCGGACGGCGCTACGGTCACCGCATGCACGACAACGAGGCGGTCGCCCTGCTCCGAGCGACCACGCTGCTGAAGGAACTGCAGGAGGAGGACCTGTTGCGGCTCGCCACGCGAGCCGTCACGCGACGTTTCCGGCGTGGACAGGTTGTCTTCACGGAAGGTGAGCCCGCCGACACTCTTCTGGTGGTCGCCTCCGGGCGGTTGAAGGTGCTCACGAAGGCCGATGACGGCCGTGATCACGTTTTGAACATTGTCGGGCCACGGGAAACCCTGGGAGAACTCAACATCGTCGAAGGGGGTACCCGGTCCGCCGGCGTTGAGGCGCTCGAACCGAGTACTGCGCTGGTTCTCGACCGCACCGCGGTCTGGGAACTCGTGCGGGAACGGCCGGCCGTCGCCGAGCAGCTCATCCGAGCACTGGTGGCGCACGTGCGACGCCTCACCGGAGCGAATGCCGACCTCGTCTTCCTCGATCTGCCGCGACGCGTGGCCAAGTTGCTCCTGCTGCGGATGCGGGAGGCGGGGCGTCCAATGATCGAACTCGGCCTCACGCAGACCGAGATCGCCTCGCTGCTCGGCGGTTCCCGCCAGTCGGTGAACCAGGCGTTGCGCGAGTTCGAGCGGAGGACCTGGATCCTCTCGGAAGGTCAGACCATCACGATCCTGCAGGTCGACCGGCTACGCCGGTTTGCGGGGGACTGAGATCCTCCGCTGTGGCGCACGCCACATCCGTCACATGTCGGGCCTGTTACATCGTAGGCTTGTCACCCGGCGGCGAACCCGTCTCCGTCGCGCGCTTCGGTCGCTGACCCCTGGGGCCGGGCGCGTGGCGGCCCCAGGTTCCCGAACTCTGCTCGGTTCGGCGTGCCGGAGGTTGTCCGGACCGCTCGGCTCGGCCGGGGCGGAACGGCCCAAGATCCTTGCGGAGGGGCGCCCCGTGCGGCCATACGATCCCGATTCCCTGCACATCTATGACACGACATTGCGGGACGGTACCCAGCAGGAGGGGTTGTCGCTCTCGGTCGGCGACAAACTCGCGGTGGCCCGTCACCTGGACGATCTCGGTGTCGGTTTCATCGAGGGCGGCTGGCCGGGATCGAACCCGAAGGACGCGGAGTTCTTCACCCGGGCGCGCGGCGAACTGAACCTGACGACCGCCGTGCTGACCGCCTTCGGGGCCACCCGGCGGGCGGGCCGCGCCGCCGCGGACGATCCCCAGGTGGCGGCGCTTCGGGACGCGGGGACCTCGGTGGTCTGCCTGGTCGCCAAGTCGGATCTGCGCCATGTCGAACGTGCCCTGCGCACCACCCCGGCCGAGAACCTCGCGATGATCCGGGACACCGTCGTGCATCTGCGCGCGGAGGGAAAGCGGGTCTTCGTCGACGCCGAGCACTTCTTCGACGGCCATCGGGTGCATCCCGCCTACGCCCTTGAGGTCGTCTCCGTTGCGGCCGAGGCCGGTGCCGAGGTCGTCGTGCTGTGCGACACGAACGGCGGCATGCTCCCGGCGCGGATCGGCGCGGTCGTCGCCGATGTTCTCGCCACGACCGGCGCCCGGCTCGGTATCCACTGCCACGACGACGCCGACTGCGCGGTCGCGAACACTCTGGTGGCGGTGGAGGCCGGCGTCACCCACGTGCAGGGCACCGCAAACGGCTACGGCGAGCGGTGCGGGAACGCCAACCTGCTGAGCGTCATCGCGGGTCTGGAGACCAAGTTGGACCGGGCCGTGCTGCCGCCCGGGCGGCTGCGTGAGCTCGTCCGGGTCTCCCACGCGATCGACGAGGTCACCAACTCCGTGCCCGACCCGCACCGGCCGTACGTCGGGGCCAGCGCCTTCGCGCACAAGGCCGGCCTGCACGCCAGCGCCGTCAAGGTCGATCCGGACCTGTACCAGCACATCGACCCGGCGGTCGTGGGCAGTGACATGAGGATGCTGGTCTCGGAGCTCGCCGGTCGGGCGACCATCGAACTGAAGGGCCGTGAGCTCGGCCTTGACCTGTCGAACCAGCGTGAGGCGCTCGGACGGGTGGTGGACCTGGTCAAGGAGCGGGAGGCGGCCGGGTACGTCTACGAGGCCGCGGAGGCCTCCTTCGAACTCCTGCTGCGCGACGAGGTGGCCGGCCGGCAGCGGTTCTACACCCTCGAATCCTGGCGTGTCATCGTCGAGCAGCGCCCGGGCGGCGAGGTGGTCAGTGAGGCGACGGTGAAGCTCACCTCGCACGGCGAACGCCACGTCGCGACGGCGGAGGGGAACGGACCGGTCAACGCTCTCGACACGGCACTGCGCAACGCGCTGGAGAAGGCATATCCGGGGTTGGCCGATCTGGACCTGGTGGACTACAAGGTTCGGATCCTCGACGGCAAGCAGGGGACCGGCGCGGTGACCCGGGTCCTGGTGGGAACCAGTGACGGCCGCGAGTGCTGGGACACGATCGGCGTGGACGAGAACATCATCGCCGCCTCCTGGGCGGCCCTGGAGGACGCCGTCGACTACGGACTGCGGCGGCAGGGAGAGCGCCCAGACCCGGACGCGGCCTGACGCCGGGCCCCAACCCCCGGGAGCGGCCCCGCCCGGGCGTGGGTGCTCCCGTTGTACCGCCCGCGGAGCAGCCCGCCGCCGCGGGCCGGGCCGCCGGCTACGTGTGGTCAGTCCTGCGGGATCTCCTCCCACCACTGGCACCACCAGTCGCCGCCGACCAGAACGCGTAGCTTCGGGTGCCAGCAGTAGGTGATGTCCTTGTCGGCGTCCAGGTAGTACAGGCAGTTGTCGCACCGCTCGTCGCCGTTGGGTTTACCCCGCAGGATCGCGTCTTCGGCCAGGTGGCCCAGTTTGACGCTCAGTTCCTCGTCGATCGGCTTCGGCTCGGGTGCGCCGACATCGTAGACGGGGGTGGTGTCGGTCTCGCTCACCGTTTTCCTTTCCCTTTCCTCTGCCGGGTAACTTGCCGGGCAGCTCCGCGGTGATGTCGGCCGTCCGCGTCGGATCTGGTCAGTACGGGACAGCGGGAGCGGGTGGCTGCCATCCGCTGGTGGACCAGGCGCGGGTTCCAGCCTAATTCTCGGTCACTCGTCACCGTTCTGGCGAACTTGATCAGGCCCGGCCGTGGTCATGTCGGTCATACGAGTCATACCCGCGGTGTGGCGGGGCCGCCCACCGGCCGGTCGGGTCAGCTCCTTCCGCGGGCTCGGTACGGTCTGGGGGTGCGTATCGCGAGGTTTACCGATGGTTCGGAGCCTGGGTTCGGGGTCGTGGAGGGGTCGATCGAGTCGGGTACGGCCGTGATCTCCGGCATCACCCCGCATCCGTTCGGTCCGTTCTCCTTCACCGGCGTCCGCCGGGGGCTCGGCGACGTGCGGCTGCTCGCTCCCGTGCTGCCGAGCAAGGTGCTCTGCGTGGGCAAGAACTATGCCGACCATGTCCGGGAGATGGGCGGTGACACCCCGCCCGAGCGTCCGATCCTCTTCCTCAAGCCCTCCACCAGCGTCGCCGGCCCGGGCGATCCGATCACTCTTCCGTCGGACAGCGAGCGGGTCGACTTCGAGGGCGAGCTGGCGATCGTCATCGGCCGGCTGTGCCGTGACGTCCCGGTGGAACGGGCCTTCGAAGTGGTGCTCGGCTATACCTGCGCCAATGACGTGACCGCTCGCGATCAGCAGAAGGCGGACGGCCAGTGGACCCGGGCCAAGGGCCATGACGCCTTCTGCCCCCTCGGTCCCTGGATCGAGACGGATCTCGACCCGGCGGATCTGACCATCCGCACCACCCTGGACGGCGAACTGCGCCAGAGCTCCCGAACCGGCCTGCTGCTGCGCGACGTCCCCTCGTTGATCGCCTACATGTCGTCGGCCATGACGCTGCTACCCGGCGACGTGCTGCTGACCGGAACGCCCGCGGGCGTGGGGCCGATGTCACCGGGGCAGACGGTGGCGGTGACCGTCGAGGGCATCGGGACGCTCACCAACCCGGTAACGGCTCGCTAGCGCCCGCGGCGCGATCCTCCGCCGGGTGACTGCCGGTCGGGTGGCTGCCGGTCGTTCCCGATGCCCCAGCCACGGGACGTGACGGGGATGACCGGCGTGCATCGGCGCCCCGGCGCGCTGATGTGCTGTCTGCATGAGGTACAGTAGGCAGCGCCCGAACAGGGCCCATGGGGTATGGGGTAATTGGCAGCCCAACGGATTCTGGCTCCGTTAGTCTAGGTTCGAGTCCTGGTACCCCAGCTGCACCAGATCTGCCGCTCGGTCGAAACTGGCCGCTATACTGTACAGTGTGACACGCGCGTAAGCGCGTAAGTAAGAACCAGAGTCTTGGCCCCGTCGTCTAGCGGCCCAGGACGCCGCCCTCTCAAGGCGGTAGCGCCGGTTCGAATCCGGTCGGGGCTACACAGCGGTTTTATCTTCGATTCTTCGCAGAGGACGAGAGCTACGCCCTCGCACCAAGACGGACCATCGATGGCCCTCGGATTCCTCGCCGGGGGCCATCGTCATGTCGGGCGCGATCCGGGCCTACCGCACAACCTCGAACCGCAGCATGGCCGCGGGGTGGCGGGCCATCGTGCACGCGCGGCAGCCGCAGGACGCCGGGCCTCCGCGGCCGTGGACCACTTCGATCTCGGTGTCCGGGGTCGAGGCCACCAGGCGTAGCTGGGGGCACGCGACCCGGGCCATGACGGCGGTCAGCGCGGGATCGTCGGTGGCACCCGGCTGCGGCGGGCTGATCCGACCCACGGTCGACGGGGCGATCGCGGAAGCGGTCGAGGCTGTCAGGGCCACTGGGGCTGTCAGGGCCACTGGGGGCACGGTGTCCTCCTCCGTGGGGGGCTGTCTCGGGGCCACCCCGCGGACCACAGCCTGGCGGGGAGGGCGAGGTCCGCGCCATGCTCCGTTGAGCCCGGTACCAGGTGGTGCAGATGGCCTAGTCAAACCTGGGCACTGTCGCCATGCGACACCACCCTTGACAACCATGGTGCTCCAGCACCGGATCGGTACAAACTTGCGCGGATGTCCACCGTCAGTCCATCGGCACCCGAACGCGCACGGCGTCGGCATGGTAGTGCGCACGTGGGGCGCGCCGCCCGCCATGCTGGTCGGCTGCGCCCGCCGGGATCGGCACCGGAGCAGGTGGACGTCCTGCCGGGAGTCGCCCGGCGCATCACCTCGCTGCTTCCCCAGGGCCGCGGTCTTCCCATCGAGGACTGGACGGCCCGTCACACGTTGATGTGCCTGGTGCTGGCGATACACCTGCCGGTCATCGTCTGCTACGCGATCTGGCGCGACCTGAGCCTCGTGCACGGCTTTCTGGCGGCCAGTCTGCCGGCGCTGCTGTTCGCCTCCGCGGTGGTGCCCGGCCGCCGCCGGGTCCGTGCCCTGGCCGCCAGCCTCGGGCTGCTGTGCTGTTCGGTCGTCCTCGTCCATTTTTCGAGCGGCCTCACCCCGATGTACTTTCACTTCTTCGTGGTCGTCGCATTGATCGCGCTCTACGAGGAGTGGACCGTCTATCTGCTGGCGATCGCCTTCGTGTTCGTCGCCAACCTGGCGATCGGCAACATCATTTCGGCCGACGGGGAGCTGCTGGACAACGCCTGGCTGGTGGCCGGCCTGCATGCCGGCTTCATCTTCGCTCTTGCCTGCGCACAGATGGTCTTCTGGCACTACAACGAGCAGTCCCGCCGCCGGGTGGAGCACTACCGGCAGCAGCTCTACGAGGGTCAGCAGAGCCTGATGGCCCGGTTGGAGGAGACCGACAGGATCCGCAGCGACCTGGTCGCGACGGTGTCGCACGAGTTCCGCACGCCACTGACCGGTATCCGCGGAAACCTGCTGACCATCAAGCGCCGTCGCGACCGGCTCTCGGACGCCCAGCTCGACGATCTGCTCGATGCGGCGGTGAACTACTCCGATCGCCTCTCCCGCCTGCTGGAGAACATGCTCACGGCCGCCACGGCCACCGGCACGGACGAGACCACCATCGCCGATCTGCCGGAGGTCGTCCGGCACGTGCTCGCCACGCTCTCGTACACCGGGTCGCCGAGCAGCGTGACGGTGGATCTTCCGCTGGAGCTGCCGGTGCGGATGGCCCGACAGGCCCTCATCCAGGTGGTCGCGAACCTCGTCGACAACGCCCTGGTGCACTCCTGGCCGGGAGCGCCGGTACGGCTCATAGCCGGCCGGGTGGGCGACGAGGTCGTCCTGCGCGTCCGTAATCCCGGGCCCGATCTCGACCCCGACACCATCCGCCAGCTCTTCGAACCGTTCACCCAGCGGGACGGCACGGCGACCCGCCCCACGGACGGGGCCGGCATGGGGCTCTACGTCGTGCGACGCCTCGTCGAGGTACACGGGGGACGGCTGCGGATGTCCTCGGAGAACGGCGAGATCATCGTCGAGGTGGACCTGTGGGCGGCGACCGGCCTGGCGGCGCTCGCGCCGGAGCCTGAGGCGGAACTGCCGGTTCCGATGCCCCTGCCGCGCAGTATCCGGGTCGACGAGGAGCCGGGTAAGCCACGGCTTACCGGCGGGCCGCTCGCTGGTCCCCGGGACGACATCCGCTCGTTGCCCATGGACCGTCTCGGCTGAGCGGGGCGGGAAGACCGTTCCTCGTGCCGGGCTGATCCCCGTGCCGGGAAGGCGCCGGGACCTGCCCAGGCGGCGGCCCGATGGTCAGGCGTTCAGTTCTTGGC
>NZ_CDWWEW010000175.1:0-10494 GCF_977966315.1 Frankia sp. CeRuru1 | reverse complement strand
GCTCATCGTGGTTCGGTAGATCATGGACCGCTCGGCGGTGTCCCCCGTGACCAGGGACCGTTCGGCCGGGTCGAAGAGCAGGAACCACGGCGGTGGCACCATCCAGGTACAGGTCTGCACGTGGACCTTGAGCGCGGGGCGGCGGGCCTTCCACCGGTCCAGCTCGACCTCGGCCGGCTCGATGATCCGCCGTGGCAGGAACGCCTCCGCGACGCGGTCGGGCATCAGGCCGCGGAACTCGAGCGCCGCCTGCCACACCCGCAGCTGGGTCGACCACGGACAGACGAACATCAGACCGTCGATCCACTGGACGAAGGCCGACTCGTCGGCGACGTCAAGGGTGGGACGGACGGTCGCGACCAGCGCCAGGACCCGCTCCCGGCGGGAACCGGCCCGGCGCGACGGCGGCCCCGCGGCGGCGTAACGCTGCCAGCGGCCACGTTCGGCCGCGGGAAAGGCAGCGAGCGGTTCGTACACCCGCAGATACGCCGCGGGGGAGACGACGGGCACCTCAGGACCCACTTACCGCGCGCGATCCGACCGACGACACCCACGCGGATGCCCTGGATCCTGGCATGCCTCGATCCTGGCACGTCCGCACACAAGCCGTCCGGCCTACCGGCGCCGTAGGGTTCGCCAGGACACGATCTGCGGGCCCTGGGTGCGGCGCGGGGTGGTTCGGCCCGCGGCGCGGGATCAATGCGGTGGGGGCCGCGTGCCCCGCGGAGGCCCCAGGAGGCCCCACGGAGGCCCCGAGGAGAGAGGTGCGCCATGTCGTCCCTGTTCAGCGCCGTTTGTGACCATGAGCAGGTGCTGTTGTGCTCGGACCGTCCCTCGGGTCTTCACGCGATCATCGCCGTCTACTCGACGGCGCTGGGGCCGTCGCTGGGCGGTACCCGCTTCCACCCCTACGCCGACGAGGAAGTCGCGTTGGCGGACGCCCTCGCCCTGTCCCGGGCGATGGCCTACAAGGCCGCCTGCGCCGGGCTGGACCTCGGCGGCGGCAAGGCCGTCATCATCGGTGATCCGGCCGTCGCGAAGTCGGAGCCGCTGCTGCGCGCCTTCGGCCGCCATGTCGCCTCACTGGGCGGCCGGTACATCACCGCTTGCGACGTCGGTACCTACGTGGCGGACATGGACATCATAGCCCGGGAAACCCGGTGGGTGACCGGACGGTCACCGGCGCACGGCGGTTCGGGCGACTCCGGCGTGCTGACCGCCTACGGAGTCTTCGAGGGCATGCGCGCCGCCGCCCGGCACCGGTGGGGAACGCCGAGCCTGGCGGGGCGCCGCGTCGCGGTCTCGGGAGTCGGCAAGGTCGGGCGGCGGCTCGTCGGGCATCTCCTCGACAGCGGCGCCTCGGTGGTCGCGGGCGACGTGGACCCGGTGGCCCTGGCCCGGCTGCGGGTGGAGTTCCCGGCGGCCGAGACCGTGCCGGACCCGGACGACCTGCTCGACCTCGACGTCGACGTGTACGCCCCCTGCGCGCTGGGCGGAGCGCTGAGCGTGGAGACCGTCCGCCGGCTGCGAGCCGGCGTTGTCTGCGGCGGCGCCAACAACCAGCTCGCGCAGCCCGAGGCCGGGCGGCAGCTCGCCGACGCCGGAGTCCTGTACGCCCCCGACTTCGTGGTCAACGCCGGCGGCCTGATCCAGGTCGCGGACGAGATCGAGGGCTACTCGCCGGAGCGGGCCCGGGCCAGGGCCGCGCAGATCTTCGACACCACCTCGGAGGTGTTCCGCCTCGCCGAGGCCGAGGGGGTGACCCCGACCGAGGCCGCGGAGCGGCTCGCCGAACGCCGTATGACCGACGTGGGACGCCTGCGGGGGATCCTGCTGCCCTGATGCCGACCGGGGTGGGGCGAGGCACACCCCCGCCACCAGGAACGATCACCCGCCCGGCGGAGGCCTGAACGTCAACGGGGACAGGTGACGATGATCACATCCAGGCCCCGTCAAACGGGCCGCCGACGGCGGGGACGAGCAGATATCCCCGATCGAACCCACCGGACAAGCGGGTTCATACACCGTTTCCAATCGCGGGCACCTTGTCCGGGGACAGGCAACTGTCGGGTTGGCGTGCCGAGAAGCCTCCGGTCCCTGTAGTCTCGGGAAGCACGAGACAGTGAGAGCACCGGGGCGGGTCCCCGTCGTCATGTTCGAGGGGGTCGAGCCATGGGGCGCGGCCGAGCTAAGGCCAAGCAGACGAAAGTCGCCCGCGAGCTCAAGTACAACTCGCCCACTATGGATCTCGACCGATTGAAGGCGGATCTGGGCGCGGGCTCGACGCGCGAGAACAACAACGACGACTCGTACGTAGATGACGACTACGGATACGACGCCTACGCAGACGACGAGGACGATCGACGTTCCTCCCGCTGACAGCGTCGCTTCGGTAGTCGCTCACCGCGGCAGGCTCACCGCGGTGGTCGTCGCCGATGGTGGTCGTCCGGGCTCAGGCCCGGGCTCCCACCGCCATAACGTGCTGCCGTGATCCTGGCTGCGCTGCATGCTTCTTCGCCAGTTCACTCCTGATCAGCCCAGGCTGCCCGGACAGGTTGCCCAACCTGCCCAGGGGGTTGCCCTGCCCAGGGGGGTGCCCTGCCCGGACGTGCTGCCCCCGGAGGGGCCGCCTCAGCGTGGATGCCGGCCGACGAACCGAGCCCTGGCCACGCCGGCTGGCTCCGGAGCGCCCGCCGCGCCGACCTCCCCTACCACCCAGGCCGGCACGTCCCGCGCGGCGAGCAGCGCGAGAGCGTCGGCGACCGCAGTGGCCGGCAGGACCGCCACCATGCCGACTCCCTGGTTGAAGGTGGCTTCCATGTCCGCCTGGGTCACCCCGCCGCGCTCGGCGAGCAGACCGAAGATCGGGGGCACTGACCACGACGCCCGGTCCACCGTGGCCAGCAGGCCCGGCGGGATGACCCGGGCGAGGTTCGCCGCGAGACCGCCGCCGGTGATGTGGGCGAAGGCGTGCACCTCGACAGCCGCGGCCAGCGCCAGGCAGTCCCGGGCATAGATGCGGGTCGGAACCAGCAGGGACGCGCCCAGCGTGCCCCCCAGGGACGGGACGTATGACTCCAGATCCTCCCGTGCGGTCTCGGGAATCCCACCTGGCTGGCCAGAATCGACGGGACCGAACAAGATATGCCGTACGAGCGAGAAGCCGTTGGAGTGGATGCCGGATGATGCCATCGCGACCACCACGTCCCCGGGCCGGACTCGCTCCGGCCCGAGCACGTCGTCGGCCTCCACGACCCCGACCCCCGTCGCGGCCAGGTCGTAGTCGTCGCTACCCATGAGCCCGGGGTGCTCGGCGGTCTCCCCGCCGACCAGCGCCGCCCCCGCCTGCTCGCAGCCGGTTGCGATGCCGGAGACGATCTCGGCCACGCGCGCGGGGACCAGGGAGCCGCACGCGATGTAGTCGAGCAGGAACAGCGGCTCCGCGCCGCACACCACGAGGTCGTCGACGACCATGGCGACCAGATCAATACCCACGGTGCCGTGCGTGTCCAGGGCCCGGGCAACGGCAATCTTGGTACCCACACCATCGGTCGACGAGGCGAGCAGCGGCCGGCGGTACCGCGCCGTGTCCAGCGCGAACAGGCCGGCGAATCCGCCGAGCGAACCGACGACCTCGGGCCGGGTGGCGCGCGCGACGTGACCACGCATCAGCTCGACGGCACGCTCGCCCGCGGCCACGTCGACCCCGGCCGCCCGGTACGAGTTCAATCCACCGCTCATGCGGGCCTCACCCCGGCCGGCTGGGGCTGGGGCTCGGGCTCAAGCTCGGGCTCGGCGTCGTGGCTGTCCGGGGAGGGATCGGCACCGTTCATGCCCAGCGTCACGCCGCGCCGCAGCGCCTCGGCGATCATGTCCTCGGTGGTCTCCGCGCCGCCCGTCGCCTCCAGCCGATGCTTGCCGAGCTTGTCGGAATCGTTCAGCGGAACCGGGTACACGCCGTCGAAGCAAGCCCGGCAGAGCGTGCCGGCCGGTTGGCGGGAGGCCTCGATGAGGCCCTCCAACGAGACGTAGGCCAGCGAGTCGGCCCCGAGAGAGGTTCTGATCTCCTCGATGCCCGCCTCACTGGCGATCAGCTCGGCGCGGGTCGCGAAGTCGATGCCGTAGAAGCAGGGCCACCGTACCGGCGGCGAGGAGATCCGGATGTGGACCTCGGCCGCGCCGGCCTCCCGCAGCATGCGCACCAGCGCGCGCTGCGTGTTGCCGCGGACGATCGAGTCGTCCACCACGACGAGGCGACGCCCCTCGATCACGTCCCGCAGGGGGTTCAGCTTGAGCCGGATCCCGCGCTGCCGGATCGTCTGCGAGGGCTGGATGAAGGTGCGCCCGACATAGGAGTTCTTGACCAGGCCCTCACCGAACGGGATGCCCGACTCCTCCGCGTAGCCGACCGCGGCGGGTACCCCGGACTGCGGCACGGGGATGACCAGGTCGGTCTCCACCGGCGCCTCGCGGGCCAACTGCCGGCCGACGTCGACCCGGGTGGCGTGCACGGAGCGTCCGGCGATCGACGTGTCCGGGCGGGCGAGATAGACGTACTCGAACAGGCAGCCGTGCGGATCGGGCCGGGCGAACGTGCGAGAACGCATCCCCTCGGCGTCGATAACGACCAGCTCACCGGGAACGATCTCCCGCACGAGAGTGGCGCCGACGATGTCGAGGGCAGCCGTCTCGCTGGCGACGATCCACGCGCCGTCGGGATGGCCATCGAGCCGGCCGAGCACGAGCGGGTGGATCCCGTGCGCGTCCCGGGCGGCATACAGCGTCGAGGCGTCCGAGAAGACCAGCGAGAAGGCCCCGGTCAGCCGGGGCAGCACGTCCATCGCCGCGTCGACGAGGGTCGGGCCGGGATGGTCGGCGAGCATGGCGGTGATGAGGTCCGAGTCGGTGGTCGCCCGTAGGCGGTCCCGCTCCGCGCCGAGCGTCCGCGCGAGCTCGACGATGTTGGTGAGGTTGCCGTTGTGCCCGAGCGCGATGGGGCCGCCGAAGCGGGCGGTGCGGTACGACGGCTGGGCATTCTCCCAGGTAGAAGAGCCCGTCGTCGAGTACCGGGTGTGGCCGACCGCCACATGGCCGCTCAGGCTGGACAGGGTGACCTCGTCGAAGACCTGAGCGACGAGCCCCAGTTCCTTGAAGACCACCACAGTCCGGCCGTCCCCGACCGCGATGCCGGCGGCCTCCTGACCGCGGTGCTGCAGCGCGTACAGGCCGTAGTAGGCCAGGTTCGCCACGTCCTCGCCGGGCGCCCACACCCCGAACACACCACAGGCGTCACGCGGCCCCGGCTCGTCGGAGAGGTCGGATTCCCAGCCGGGGATAGCGCCGAAGCGGGGTGCGACGTCTGGCACCAGGACTCCTCGACAGGTCAGGGATACCGAAGAATGCGGACGATCTCGCGCGGGACCATGCGGGACTATAGAGGTGCCGGGCTCGTCCGCCGACGTGCCGAGACGCGCCGACCACTCCGACCACCGCCTCGCCCCGGCAGCTACCTCCCACCACGCTAGCAGTGAGGACGCGCATCGGCCGTTGTGCGCGCATGCCCCGGACGGACCAGATCGTCCCTGGTAGATCATCCGGCCCAGCCAACCCGCACCTACAGGAGGGGCAGGTAGGAACTGAGGTCGGCGCGCTCGCCGCTGGCCGCGACCCGGCCGTCGGCCACCGCCTCGGCCCACGGCAGGCGGCCCGCGCACAGCAGGACGAAGGCGACGGGTTCGGCCTCGACGACGTTCGGCGGTGTGCCCCGGGTATGGCGTGGACCCTCGACGATCTGCACGGCCGTGAACGGCGGCACCCGCAGTTCCACCGAGCGTCCGGGTGCCCGCTCGGCGAATATCTCCGCGAACACCTTCGTCGCCGCCTTGAGCGCCCCCCGGGCCGGCGTGACGCCTAGCTCGAGGCCGTGCACCACCGCCTCGACCGCTCGGGTGCGCAGGAACTCCGCCAGTCGCATCGGGCCGCCCGGCGTCGGGACCACCGCTTCCTGAGTCGCCGCGGCCATGGCGGCCACCGCGGCCGACACCTCGCCGGCCAGCCGGCCTCTGATCTCGGCCGGCCCACGGTTTGCCGCCAGCGAGCGGGCGGTGTCCGCGACGGCCTCCGCCCGGGTTCCGGCGCCCGTCAGGTAGCCGTTCGCCGTGACGAGATCCCTCGCGGTGACGAGATCCCTCGCCGTGACGAGATCCGTCGTGCGCCGGGACGCCGGGACCGCGGGGGCCAGGGCCTCGGTGAGCGCGGTCGCGGAACGGGAGACGTGCAGGACGAGGTCGCCGACCGCCCAGCCGGGCAGCGGACTCGGCGCCCCGAGAGTCCCGTCGGGCAGGACACTCACCGCATCGACGATCCGCTGCCACTGGTCCGCCAACGTCGCGGCCAGCTCGGTACCGGTCACCAGGGGATCCTGGCGGCGTCCACGGGGTGGCATCCCTCCATCCTGCCCGGCACCGCGTCCCGGCCGGGTATCCCATCCTGCCCGGTACCACCAGGTACCACCAGGTACAAACCAGTACGCGGTCATATCCGGCTGTCCGCGCGCGCCGGCGTGCCGGACCCGACCCCCCGCCCTGCCGGGCGGGAAGACGAGTATGGACAGATGCCAGTGACGATCCCGCGCGCTCCCGCCGACGAGTACGGAACCGCCGCGATCCGGCAGCGGGTTCTTGACGCCTGGGCCGCCTCCCCGGCCCGCTTCCGGGAAGACGCCAATGCCGAGGAGGACGCGGCTCTCGGCGCCTACCGCGACCGCCTCGTCGTCGAACTTGTGCAGAACGCGGTCGACGCCGCGCGTGAGGCCGGCGTCCCGGCCCGGGTGTACCTGCGGCTGCGCACCTCCGCTTCGGAGTCGGACACGCCAGATGCACCGGATGCCCCGGACGTTCTAGATGCCCCAGACGTTCTAGCTACTCCGGATGCTCCTGATGTTTCGAAGACCGGCGCCGGTCCCGGCGGCCTGTTGGAGATCGCCAACACGGGGGCACCGCTGAGCCCGGCGGGGGTGGAGGCGCTGTCGACCCTGCGTGCCTCGGCGAAACGGGACACCACGTCGGTAGGGCGGTTCGGCGCAGGATTCGCCGCGGTGCTCGCGGTGAGCGACGATCCCTCGATCGTCTCCCGGTCCCGCCCGGGCGGGGGGGCGTCCGGAGTCACCTGGTCGAAGAGCAGGGTGATCGAGGCCGTGACGGCCGCGGGGGTGGGCGGCTGCGGCACCACGGCGCCGGCGCCGGGCCTGACCGAAGAACTGGCCCGGCGCGACGGGGCGGTACCCATCCTCCGGCTACCGTTCGATCTTCCCGCGCCGCCTGCACCGCCGGACGGCTACGACAGCGTGGTCCGCCTCCCGCTGCGGGACGTCGCGGCGGCCACGGCGGCCCGGGATCTGCTGGCCGGGCTCGATCCGACCCTGCCGCTCGTCCTCGGCGGTCCCAGCGAGATCGTGGTCGACGTCAACGGGACCGTTCGAACGATCACCTGTCGATGGATCCGCGGGGGCGGCTCACCCCAGCCCGGGTCGAGCGCGGCGTCGACGCGCGTGGAGATCGCCGATCTCAACGGCGAGCGCTGGCGCGGCATCGCCCGTAGCGGCATGATCCCGGCCAGCCTGCTGGCCGACCGCCCGGTAGAGGAGCGCGGCCGGAACCGCTTCACCGCCCGGGTCATGGTCCGCGACGACGGATGGCCCAAGGGCGTCGCCCGGGTCGTGCGGGCACCTCAGCCGACGGACGAACCGATCTCGCTGCCGATCCTGGCGAGCGTCGAACTGCCATTGGATCCCTCGCGTCGACACACGGTATCGGGTCCATTACGGGATTGGCTCACCGGTCAGCTGAGCGCGGCCACCGTGGCGCTGGCCGAATACCTGGGCGCCGGCAGGGACCCAGACGCCGACGGGGACCCAGACGCCGACGGGGACCCAGACGCCGGCAGGGACCCAGACGCCGGCAGGGATCCAGACGAGACGCCTGGCGACCCGC
Organism: Frankia sp. CeRuru1; assembly: GCF_977966315.1. Taxonomy (NCBI): domain Bacteria; kingdom Bacillati; phylum Actinomycetota; class Actinomycetes; order Frankiales; family Frankiaceae; genus Frankia; species Frankia sp. CeRuru1. The sequence continues at coordinate 2,503 of NZ_CDWWEW010000175.1, read as the reverse complement.
TGGCCGCGCTGGCCCTCGTGCCGACGGGGCTGCCGGTGGGCGAGGTCGACGGCAGGCTACGGGACGCGCTGACCCGACTTCTCCCGGACGCGGCGCTACTGCCCGGCGGTCTGCGTGGCCGGGACTGTTCCGTCTGCGATCTCGGCCCCGCGACCGATGCGGTCACCGAGCTGCTGCGCTCCTCCTGGACCGGGGCCGACCCGGCCGAGATCGCCGGCACGGACGGGGCGGGTCCGGATGGTGACGACACCGTCGCGGCGAAGGTCGCGGCGAAGGTCGCTGGGAAGGTTCCCGGCCTGCTCCCGGCGGCCTATGCTGCCCGCCGGTGGCGTACCGCACTCTCCACCCTGGGCGTTCGACGGGTGGACAGCGCCGCCCTGGTCGAGCTGCTCTCCGGGGTGTCCCGCCCGCCACACTGGTGGGGACGTCTCTATCCGCTCCTGGTCGGGGCGCCGGACCGGGACGCGCTCGGCGCGCTTCCGGTACCGGTCGCGGAGGTTCCCGCGCCCTGGGAGGGCACCGAGCCGAGCGGCGCAGCCGGGTCCAGCGCCTTGCGGACGCGGATGGTCACCGGTCCGCGTGGGACCCTGCTGCCCACCGCCGACCTCGACATCGTCGCGCTGGCCCGATCGGGGCTGCCGCTGCGGATCGTACATCCCGACGCCTGCGCCCAGGACGCGGCGCGGGATGCCCTGCGCACCCTCGGCGCGCTTGAGGGCACTCCGGCGAGTGTCCTACGGGATGCGGCGGTACGCGAGGCGGTCCTGGACGCCGATCCGGAGGACGATCCCGATGATCTCACCGCCCTGGCGAACGCGGTGCTGGCGCTGGCCCGGGACGCGAGCGAGGAGTCCACGGCCGACCTGAGCTGGCTCGACGAGCTGCTGCTGCCGGACGGCGACGGTGGCTTCACCCCGGCCGGCGAGCTGCTGATCCAGGGAGGCCCCCTGGATCGGGTGCTCGCCGAGGACGCACCCTTCGGCACCCTGAGCGCCGAGGTCGCGCGGGCCTGGCCCGCCGAGGTGCTGGCGAAGGTCGGTGTGCTGCATACCTTCGGGGTGTTGCACGCCCACGACCTGCCGTTGGATCCCGACGAGCAGATCCTGCTCGACCTCGACGACAGCGACACCTGGGTTGACGACGTCACGGCGGACGACCACGGTGCGCCGGGCGGCTCGGCGAACCTGCGTCGGCCGCCTCCCGGCGGGCCACCGGCACCCGCCATGATCGGGGTGTTCGCGGCGGTACGCGACCTCGAACTCGTCGACCGGGCCGCCTGGCCCGAGGCGCTCGCCGAGCTCGCCCGACCACCGTTGCGGGACGTCGTGTTCGCCCCCGAGCCGTCCTATACGCGCTGGTGGCTGGCGCGACACGCGGTGCTGCCCGTCGGTGGCGACGGCCGGGCGCCCCACTCCGCGGGACACCCGGCGGAGCGCTCCGCGGAACACCCGGCGCACCGGGACGGCAGGGTTCTGCCTCCGGGCGAGCTCGTCCTACCCGACGCGGACCCCCTGCTCACCGGGCTGTTCGCGCCGGCGGCACCGCTCCCGGGGGTCGACGACGAGTTCCTGCGCCACCTCGGCTGCCGGCTGACGCTGGAGGACGTCCTCGGCGACCTGGGCGCGGTGATGGACCTGCTCGACCGGCTGGGCGACGTCGACCGGGACGTACCATGGCCCGCGGCTCGGACGCTGTACATCGCCGCGGTCGACGCGGTGGCCCGGGTCCTGACGGCGCCGGACGGTTCCGCCCACGACGGGCGGTTCGACCCGCCGCTGACCGTCCGCACCCCGGACGGCGTCCGGGCCTGCGCCGACGTCGTGGTGGTGGACGCACCGGACATGCTGGGGCTGCTCGGCGCGGACCGCTTCGGGCTGCGTCTCCCGCTGGACCGGGCGGCCGAGGTGGCCCACGTCCTCGGCGTGCGCCTCGCCGCCGAGGCGGGCACCTGCGAGATCGTCTCGGCGGGCCCCGGCGAGGCCCGGCAGGCACCGGACGGCACACCGTACCGGGTTCACGACCCGCTGCTGGTCGAGGATCTCGCCGGCCGGCCGACCCGGGTGCCCTGGCGGGTACTCGGCGGGATCGGCGGCGAGATCCACGTGGATGCCGAGGCCGGCTCGGACGCGCTCGCGCGGGCCCTGGCCTGGCGCGGCGGGCAGTGGGACCGGCGGCATGCGCTGGCCGCGGCGCTGCGCGACCCCGACGGTGCCGCCTTCCGAGCCGCGGAGGACGACCTCGACGAGACCTGAGCCGCGCCGGTGGGTTCCGGTCGCTGGACTATCGATCCGTGTGGTCGGGGGTTCCCCGCGCCCGCAGCCGGTTGCGGCGGCGGATCACGATCCACAGGCCGGCGAGCCCGAGGACGAAGCCGCAGATCGCCGTCGCGAACCACCAGAGCCGGCCGTCGTCCCGCAGGTCGTCGAGGAAGAACGCCAGGACCAGCGCGGCGATGGCCCACAACACGGTTCCCACCGCGACGGAGGCGACCCCGTCGTAGGGC
>NZ_CDWWEW010000174.1:6913-10554 GCF_977966315.1 Frankia sp. CeRuru1 | reverse complement strand
GCCCGGGAGCCATGCTCGGCGGACCCGACGTACCTGCAACGGCCCTGCACAGCCCGCCCTACGGCGGCCCCGGCACCGCCTACCACCCGGGTCCGCCGCCGTGGGCCCGTACCCCCGGCGGCCCCCCGGGCCCGTCCGGCCCGGACGGCCAGGATGATCTGCGGCCGGGCTGGGAGGGGCGAGCTGCTCGACGGCACCGGCCGGAGACAGCCTCCCGTCCCGCCCTGCCACTGCCGCTTCTGATCATTCTGCTGATCCTCACCGTGGTGATCGTCGCATTCGCGACTAACAGGTTGTTCTCCAACAGCAATTCCGAATCGAACTCCGCGACCACACCACCGGGGGTGGTGTACGCAACCGCAATCGGTGGTGAAATCGTCAGCGGTAACGCCGGGTCGGCGATTTCCGGCGCGGGAGGGGCGACGGCAGGGGAGTATTCGTGACCGACGTGACGGAGATGTATGCCCCGGGGGCTGGGCCACAGATCATCGGCGGGCGTTACGAGCTGGGCGAGGGCATCGGCTATGGCGGCATGGCGGAGGTCTTCCGCGGCCGTGACATCAGGCTCGGCCGTGAGGTCGCCATCAAGACGCTGCGCCCGGACCTCGCCCGTGATCCCACCTTTCTCGCCCGGTTCCGCCGCGAGGCACAGTCCTCGGCCGCGCTGAACCATCCCGCGATCGTCTCGGTGTATGACACGGGCGAGGACATCATCAACGGGGCGCAGATCCCCTACATCGTGATGGAGTTCATCGAGGGACGGACCCTGCGCGACGCGCTGCAGACTGAGGGCCGGTTCACCGAACGCCGCGCCATGGAGATCACCTCCGACGTCTGCGCCGCCTTGGACTACAGCCACCGGATGGGGATCATCCACCGCGACATCAAGCCGGCGAACGTGATGCTCAGCCCGGACGGCTCAGTCAAGGTCATGGACTTCGGCATCGCCCGCGCCACCACCGCGACCTCCTCGACCATGACCGCGACGGCCGCGGTGATCGGCACCGCTCAGTACCTGTCCCCGGAACAGGCCCGAGGAGCCCGCGTCGACGCCCGCAGCGACGTCTACACCACCGGGGTGCTGCTCTACGAACTGCTCACCGGATCGCCGCCGTTCCGCGGGGACAACCCGGTGGCCGTGGCCTACCAGCACGTGCGGGAGGACCCGCCGCCGCCGTCCGCTCACGATCGCGGCATCTCCCCCGAGGCCGACGCGATCGTCCTCAAGGCGATGGAGAAGGACGCCGACGACCGCTACGGCACCGCGGGTGAGATGCGCGACGATCTGGAACGGGCGCTGGCCGGACGACGCGTGCACGCCATGATGGGAGGTGGTGGCGCGGGCGGGGCCGCCACCACCCTCGGCCCGGCCGCTGCCGGCACGGCGGTCCTCAGCCGCGGTGACCGAGCGGGTTACCCCACCCGGGACCGCTACCGCGACGACGACTACCGCGACGACGACCAGACCACCTACCGCGACGTGCCCTACGACGACGGCCGCTTCGGCACCGGTCCGTTCGACCGCTACGACGTGACCGGGGCCATCGACCGGCGGGCCGTTCCCGATCAGGAGCGTTCCCAGGCGTGGAAGTACATCCTCGCGGGTCTCGGAATCGTCATCGTCTTCGTCGCCGTCGTCCTGCTCGCCACGACCTTCCTCAGCTCCGGTCACAACACCGCCTCCACGAAGAAGATCCTCGTCCCGACCGGCCTCGTCGGGCAGAACGAGGAGCAGGCCCGCGCCCGGCTGCAGAGCGCCGGCTTCGGGGGGGATGTGGTCACGAAGCTGGTCGACTCACCGGACATGGCCGGCCGGGTCACGGCGGTCGACCCGGCCGAGGGCAAGGAGGTCGCCGCCAAGGGGATGATCACCCTGTCGATCGGCAAGGCCGCCGACGACGTCCAGATCCCCACCGACCTGCTCGGGAAGACCCAGGCCGAGGCCGAGGCGGCGCTACGGGCGCTGGGGCTGGTCCCGAACTCGATGGCCTACGCCAACCCGACCGGCCAGAAGGTCGGCACGGTGAACAGCACCGATCCGCAGCCGGGTACGGCCGTCAAGCCCGGCAGCACGGTCACGCTCAACGTGGTCAGCCCGAACGTCAACGTTCCCGACGTGCGCAACCGCACGTACGACAATGCCGTCGCCGAACTCGGCCGCTACGGGCTGAACGCGGCCCGGCAGAACGTCGCGAACAACAACGTGGCGCCGGGGACGGTCGTGGACCAGAGCCCGTCCGGCGGCAACGTCCCTCGGGGCTCGACCATCACGCTGTCCGTCGCCCAGCAGATCCAGACCACCGCGCCGCCGACCCCGACCGAGACGCCGACCGGGCCCACCCCGACCGCGGAACCGACCAGCACCTCGCCGAGCCCGACGGGTAATCCCACCCCTGGGACACCGGCCACGACGAGGCCGGGCGGCCTGGGGGGGCTGCTGGGCGGCCGCAACGGCGGTGGCGGCACCTGAGGTCGTCGCGCCGACGGAGGCGGTCGTGGCTGCTCAGGCAGTATGGGACTGCGGCCGCCCACGGCAGGGTGCCTGATGCCGCGGGAGGTCACGATCTGATGCGCATCCTGGTGATCGACAACTACGACTCGTTCGTCTTCAACCTTGTCCAGTACCTGGGCCAGCTCGAGACCGAATGCATCGTGCGCCGCAACGACGAGATGACGCCGGCCGACCTCGCCGCGCTCGGCGTCGACGGGGTCCTGCTCTCCCCGGGACCGGGTACGCCCGAGGCGGCCGGCGTGAGCATTCCCATGGTGCGAGCCTGCGCGTCGGGCGGTGTGCCGCTGCTCGGGGTGTGCCTGGGCCATCAGGCGATCGCGGTCGCGTTCGGCGCTACCGTCGACCGCGCCCCGGAGTTGCTGCACGGCAAGACCTCGGTCGTCCACCATGACCGGACCGGCGTTCTCACGGACCTGCCGTCGCCGTTCATCGCGACTCGTTACCACTCGCTGGCCGTCGAGGAGGACACCCTCCCCGAGGAAATCGAGGTGACCGGCCGGACCGAAAGTGGCGTGGTGATGTCGCTGCGCCATCGGCGGCTCCCGCTCGAGGGCGTGCAGTTCCACCCGGAGTCCGTCCTCACCCAGGGCGGCCACCTGATCCTCGCCCGTTGGCTGGACCAGTGCGGCGACGGCGGCGCGGCGCGCAGGCTCGCACCGGGGCTGTCCGCCGAGGTCGAGACCCTGCGGACGGCGGCGTTCTCCTAGCCGCGCCTGGCGGTGCCGGACAGGTCGATCATCGGCCCGTCGTAGCCGGGTAACCGGCTGTCGGCGGCCTCCTCGACGCGGTATCCCAGCCGGTAGGCGTCGGCGTACTGCCGGTAGATCGTAACCTGTGGATTGGCCCGCAGGCTGGAGCGCAACGCAGCGACCTCCCCGATCGCCGTGATCCGGAACGGCGGGGAGAAGACCTCGCCGTGCAGCAGAAGAGTGTTCCCGACGCAGCGGACCGCCGTCAGTGCCGTCACCCGGCGATCCATGATGCTCATCGCCTCGGCGCCGCCGGCCCACAGCGCGTTCACGACCGCTTGGACATCCTGCTGATGCACGATGAGATCGTCGGGCCTCGGGGCGGGCACGCCGGGGGCGTACGGGCCACCCCGGCCCTCCCGCGGGGCGTCGTCCAGCTC
>NZ_CDWWEW010000174.1:0-6888 GCF_977966315.1 Frankia sp. CeRuru1 | reverse complement strand
GGGGGCGTACGGGCCACCCCGGCCCTCCCGCGGGGCGTCGTCCAGCTCGACGGTCAGCGCCGGCCCGCGCACCGGGGCCAACCCCGCGGGACCGGCCAGCCGCTCGACCAGGGACCGGGCGGCGGCATCGGTCCCGCGCGCGGAGCCTGGGGCCCCTGGCGGGACGGCCTGCGCCGTGGTCGCGCGCCGCCGCGACTCGGCGTCCAGCCCGGCACGGCGGTCGGCCACCCGGCGCGCCTCCTCGTCGATAACCTGCGCGACTCCCGCCCGCTCCTGGGCCGCCCAAGCGGCGGTGTCCCGCGGGCCGGCCCGATCGAACGGGCCGCCGTCCAGCACCACGACGCCGGACAGCACGCCGGCCCAGAACAGCGACACCGCCCAGATCACCCGCCGCGACCGGCTCCCCGGCCAGGGCCAGGGCCGTAGCCCGCCGTGCACCGTTGTCCCCAACCTCCCTTGGTGCACCGCTGGACGGTTCACCCACGCCTGCCGGTGGATCGCCGGGGGCGGCACGCGACCATGCCACAGCCAGCCCGGCCGGGCGATCCGTCCGCCGCGTCGGAGGTATCGCCTCCAGCGCAGGCTACGCGGCCGATGGCGCTCTCGATGCCACATCGGTCTGATCGCCCCGGCACCGGCCGCGACGCCAGCGTCGCCCGGGCACCGACCGGAGGTGAATCCCGCCGGCCGGTACGCAACGGCGTTTCCACGGACGCCCTGTCTACGCTGGTACCCAGCGCGAGACCGCCGGTGGCCGGACGAGGACGGCGACGGCGGTCGCCGCCCTCGTCCACGTACGGCCATCGAGGAGTTCCGCAGTGCCCGAGTCACGACGCCGCAAGCCCAAGAAGCCGACCCCGACCACCACCGCGGGCGCGTCGGCACGCAAGCGGAAGCCGCCGTCCCCGCCCTGGTTCGGCGGTCTGATCCTCGCGTTCTTCCTGCTCGGGATCGCCTACCTGCTCGTCTACTACTTCTCCAACGGCGGCGTCCTGGGGATGGAGGGGCTGGGCGGCTGGAACATCCTTATCGGATTTGGTTTTGTCGTCGTCGGGCTGGCCGTGTCGACCCAGTGGCGATAGCCGGCCCGAACGCCAGACGCCCAATGGCCACGCCCGGCACAACCACCGGAGCTTCCAGCCGTGTCATTCATCCACAACCGTTGTCCACAAGTGTGGATACTTCCATCTTGATCACTGATTACCCAGAGTATCCTTCTACATCCTGAACGTCAGAAGATTTTCGGCTCCTCACCCTACGAAGCCACGATCGGGTTCTCCCGGGCGCTCCGGGTAGGCGAACGCGTGTTCGTCAGCGGGACCGGGCCGGTGTGGCCGGACGACACGGTTCCACCGGACGCTGAGCTGCAGACCCGGCGGTGCTTCGAGATCATCCGCACCGCACTGCGCGAGGCGGGCACCGATCTCGGTGACGTCACCCGTACCCGGATGTTCATCACCGATCCCGCCCACGCTCCGGCCGTCGGCGCCGTCCACGGCGAGCTGTTCGCCGCGATCCGCCCAGCCGCCACACTGGTCGTCGTTGCGGGACTGCTCGACGAGCGTTGGGTCGTCGAAGTGGAAGCCGAGGCGATCCTCGGGTCCGGGGCCAGGGCCGAGGCCGACTGACGGCCGGCCCTGACGCCGGGTCCGGGTCCCGGGCCGTCAGCGCGCGATGACCGCCCTGCGCAGACGCGCCACGGTGCGTTCGGCGTCGCCGGTTGCGACGATCAGGCGCCGGAACTCGCCGCCCGGGCGGACTTCCACCACGACCGCGGGCCGGCCGCGGTAGACAGCGACAAACTCCTTGCCGCCTCGCGACCGCCAGGTCCCGAGGGCCATGACGCGCGGCAGTCCGGTCCCGGGCGCCCGCCATCCGTGCACTTCCGCGAACGCGTCCGCCGCCAGGCGTACGTCGAGTACCTCGTCGAGCCGCACGGAGACGTCCCCGCGCACCGCGCCGATCCGTTCAAGCCCGCGCAGGACGACCTCGACCCGCTTGTCCACAACCTCCAGGCTGGCCACGGCTCCCACGTTAGTGCCACGACCCGCTCGGGTTCGCCTGATCGCCGTGGCTACCCGTCCCGGGACCGGCCTGCACGATCAGGTCGAGGGGGACGGCCGGGCGTAGGCCTCGGCATCCTCGGCCCTGATCACGTACATCACCGCGTTGATCAGGGCCAGATGGGTGAACGCCTGGGGGAAGTTTCCGAGATGGCGGCCACTGACCGGATCAATCTCCTCGGCATAGAGATCCAGCGGGCTGGCGAGGCTCAGCAGCCGTTCACACAGCTGCCGGGCACGGGTCAGCTCGCCGATCTCCACCAGGGCGGAGACCAGCCAGAACGAGCAGATCAGGAAGGCGCCCTCGGTGCCGGAGACCCCGTCGTCGGTCTCCTCCGTGCGGTAGCGCAGGACCAGCCCGTCGACGGTCAGCTCGTCGGCGATCGCGAGCACGGTGGCCTTCACGCGTTCGTCGGCCGCCGGCAGGAACCCGAGCAGCGGAATCAGGAGCAGTGAGGCGTCGAGCGCCTTCGATCCGTAGTACTGGGTGAACACACCGCGATGATCCACACCCTTCTCGCACACCTCGGCGTGGATCTCCTCCGCCACGGCCCGCCAGCGCGCCGCCGTCTTGGCGTCCCCCCGCATCTGCGCCAGCCGCCGACCCCGGTCCAGGGCGACCCAGCACATCATCTTGGACACGGTGAAGTGCTGCGGCGCCCCGCGCACCTCCCACATCCCGCGGTCCGGCTCCCGCCAGTGCGTGGCCGCCGCCTCGACGAGGCGCACGAGCACCGGCCAGAGCCGTTCGGAGAGGTAGTCACGGGACTTGGTGTGCAGGTACACGGAGTCGAGGACGACGCCCCAGACATCGTGTTGACGTTGCAGTGCCGCTGCGTTGCCGATCCGTACCGGGTAGGCTCCCTCGTAGCCGGACAGGTGACCGAGGATCTCCTCATCGATCTTCGGCTCGCCGCTCACCCGGTACATCACCTGGATGTCGTCGTCATCGTTTTCGGCGACGTCGGCGATGAATGAGAAGAAATCGTTGGCCTCGTAGTCCAGCCCGAGGGTGTACAGGCCCCACAGCGCGAAGGTGGAATCGCGGATCCAGCTGTACCGGTAGTCCCAGTTCCGTTCGCCGCGCGGGGTCTCCGGCAACGAGGTGGTCGAGGCGGCGAGCAGAGCACCGGTCGGCGCGTAGGTCAGTCCTTTCAGCGCGAGGGCGCTGCGCTGCAGATGGCGCCGCCAGGGATGGTCGGGAAACATTCCCCGCGACAGCCACTGGCGCCAGAACTCCGTTGTCCGGTCGACGGCGACGCACGCCTGCAGGTAGGTGTCCGGAAGCAGGGGCTCCTCCGGGCGCCAGGTGAGCGCGACGAACGCAGTGTCCCCCTCCCGCAGCGTGGTGCGAGCCAGTGCCCGCCGGCCGTCGAAACCGAGCCGCAGGTCGGTACGCAGCCGCAGCGTGACGTTGGTGCCCGCATGGCTGATCACGCCGGAGGAGTAGTCCTCCCCCTCGTACTGCCAGGACTCGGGCTCGCGGCCGTAGTCGAAGTTCGGCTCGCACACCAGGCTGAGATCCACCGAGCCGTGCTCACAGCGAGCCAGCCGGAGCAGCACGTGGTCGGCGTCCCAGTCGCTCGGCGTCCGACGGTGCGTGTTCGAACGCTTGTGGGTGCGATGCCAGCGCCCGACCACCAGGCAATCGGTGACGATCAGCCAGCCGTTCGGCGTCTGCCAGGTGGTCTCGAGAATGTTTGTCCCGGGGAGGTAGCGCCGGCCGGCCGGGATCTGCGTACGCTCGGGACCGAAACGGAAGCCCCCGGCCGACCGGTCCAGCACCGACCCGAAGACACTCGGGGCGTCGGGCCGGGGCACGCACATCCACTCGACGTTGCCGCTGGGGGCAACGAGACAGGACGTCTCACAGTCGGACAGGAATCCGTACTCGGCGATCGGCGGGAAGGGACTGCCCCCGCTGCGCCGCACCGGTGAATACGCCATCTGCTCCCCCTGCCCGCGCCGTGCCACGGCATCCATCACGCTATCGCCACCACACGTAGATCGCTACCATGAGTATTGACAAGAAAGCGAATGGTAGCTGCTACTCGGCGGCGTGCAAGCGTCGCGGCCGTCCTCGCCCCCGCGACCGGGGCTGCCGCACTACAGCTGTCGGACTACAGCTGTCGGGCTACACCAGTGTCGACGACTTGATGATCGCGGCGACGAACAGCAACGCGAGCACGGCGGCGACCCCGCCCGCTTGGAGCAGCACCCGGCGGGGCGAGACGTAGGCGTAGATCAGACCGATGACGGCACCGACGGCCAGCCCACCGAGATGTCCCCATTTGTCGATGTTGCTGAACGAGAAGGTGATGGCGAGGTTGATCCCGAGCACGATGAGGATCTGCCGGGAGTCAACCCGCAGGCGGCGGGCGATGATGTAGTAGGCGGCGAAGAACGCGAAGATCGCGGTGGATGCGCCGACCGACACGGTGAACCCGTCACCGAGCACGTAACTCAGGGTGTTCCCACCGAGCGCCCCTGCCACGAACAGCGCGAGGTACCGGGCCCGCCCGAGGATCGCCTCGAGCTGAAACCCAAGCAGGTACAGCGCGTACATATTGAACAGGATGTGGAGCACGCCGGCGTGCAGGAAGGCCGCGGTCAGCAGCCGGTAGTACTGGTCGTCCGCCGCGATCCGGATGCCGATCATGGCGAAGTCGCCGGTGAAGCGGTTGAAGGTACCGCGGCCGGTCAACCCGGGCGCGCCCTGCAGGATGTAGGCGACGACGCACAGGCCGATGAAGATCTGGGTGACCAGCCCCTGCCGGGCGACCTGGGCCGGGCCACCGAGTGTGGTCCGCGTTCGGCGCTGCGGCGTGGAGCGGTCGCCCTCCTCCGGGCAGTGGAAGCCAACCGCCGCCGGGCGCATGCAATCGGGGCAGATCGGCCGGCCGCAGCGCTGGCAGGAGACGTAGGTCTCCCGGTCCGGATGGCGGTAGCAGTACGGGATCACCGCGGCGCCGGGTGGCTGCGGCCGGCCGGCGGGCGGTCCGCCCGCGGGAGGGCCGCCGGGACCGGAAGGTGGAGTCCACCCCGACCAGCCGGGCGCCGGGCCGACCGTGGGTCGCCACCCCGGCTCGGCCACCGGCTGGCCCGAGCCAGCCGGGCGCTGCTCCGGGCCGCCCGGCTGGTCATCCGTGGGCGGTTCGACGGGCGGGTTCGCTGTCACCACGCCGCCCCGGCGGCCGGCATCGCCACCCGAGGAGTACGGCTGACGTGAACACGTCCGGCCGCCCGTACGCATGCGGTGGCCGGCGACCACGCACGCCGCGCGGCTGGAGCTCTCATGCGCCGTACTCCCGGGTTCGAGGCGGGGACCGGCCGGTCAGGCGGACCGGCGGTCGATCACGATCTCCTGGATGACGATGTCAGACTTCGGCCGGTCCTGCGCCCCGGTCGGCGCCTTGGCAATCGCATCCACCACGTCGGTTCCCCGCGTGACCTCACCGAAGATGGTGTGCTTGCGGTTGAGCCAGTCGGTGGGCGCGACCGTGACGAAGAACTGCGAGCCGTTGGTCCCCGGTCCGGCGTTCGCCATCGCGAGCAGGTACGGCCGGTTGAAGGTCAGGTCCGGATGGAACTCGTCGGCGAACCGGTAGCCCGGACCGCCTCGACCGGAGCCCAGCGGGTCACCGCCCTGGATCATGAAGTTCGGAATGACCCGATGAAAGACCGTTCCGCTGTACAGCGGCGTGCCGGTCTTCTTGGCACCGGTCGCCGGGTCCGTCCACTCCTGCGTGCCGGTCGCGAGGCCGACGAAGTTCCGCACCGTCTTGGGAGCGTGGTCGGGGAACAAGCGGATCTCGATGTCCCCCTGAGTCGTCCGCAGCGTCGCATACAGCTCCTCGGCCATGAGCCTCTCTTCTCTTCAGATCGATCTCTGCGGGTGCCTGGTCAGCCGGCGTCCGGATGGGTCTCGATCGTATGCGCCGGGCGCCGCGGGGGAATTCCATCACCGATGGTTGGCACCGGGTACACGTTCCCAAGGGCACAGCCCAGGCATGTCACCCAAGTATGAGTGACACGCTACGGAAGGTTGACGCGTTGGAGAAGCCCACCGACGGGGTACGGCACACTTCACAGATCTTGACCAGACCGAACCCAGGCACACCACCAGTTCCATGGCCGGACGCCTCGACCATCGGCTCAACGAAAGGGCATCATGAGTACGACATTGAAGGACAGACTGTCACATGTTACTGACACGGCGCCGGTTAGCGGGCTGTCCGACACCGCGAAGAGCGCCGCCGACCGCGCCGGCACGGTCGCTCACAAGGCGGCGAGCAAGGCCGGGGGCACGGCCGGATCGGCCGCGTCGGCCACCAGGGATGTGGGCGCCAGCGTGGCGCACCGGATCTCCGACGCCTCCAGCACGGCCACCAAGACCGGTGTGTCGGCCCAGAAGGCAGCCGGGAAGGCCGCGGGCCGGGCCGTCGGCAAAGCCACCGCCGTGTCCGGTCGGACCGCCAAGCGGATCGAGAAGGCCCGGGCGCATGCCGAGCTCTCCGCCGAACGCGCCCGGGCCGCCGCCGAGCTGCGGGCGGAGAAGCATCGCTCCCGGCGCGCGGTGCAGCGCGAGACCAAGGCCCGCCTGCAGGCCGACAAAGCCCAGGAGATCCTGGAGAAGCGGCTGGCGAAGGCCGAGTCCAAGCTCGCGAAGGTGCACCGCCGCCGGCGGCGGGGGTTCCTCACGCTCGCCATCGTCGGCGCGGGTGCGGCGGGTATCGCCGCGGTGCGGCGGTACCTGGCCCAGGCTGAGGAAAGCCCAGCCGCCACCGCCGAGCCCGTGCCGCTTGACACCACCACCGCCGCCCCA
>NZ_CDWWEW010000173.1:0-10542 GCF_977966315.1 Frankia sp. CeRuru1 | reverse complement strand
AATTTACTCGTCTAGTATTAACGATCACGGAGTCTGAGCGTCTCTACGGGGGGGCGACGAGATTGAGTGCGTTCTGGTCTCGGGTCATGGGAGTGTTCCGTTCCCAGACCATCGCGACATGGGTGGGTGTCCTCGTAGCCATCGTGGGCGTCCTCGTGGCCATCGTGATCCCTCTGACTCTGACCGGGGGATCGAGCGAGTCGGCCGAGGCGGAGACCCTGCCCCAATCGTCGTCCGCTCTTACCGTCCTGCCCACGACCCCACCAACCTCACGCACCCCCTCGCCGTCACCCGAACCGGCCACTCCGTCGCCTAGCCCCACAGGGTCGCTATCCGCGATCGCCATCGACGACCCCCCTACGTGGCGCATCCCTGACAACTTGGTTGGCACTTGGAAGGGCACGGTGGGCGGCGACTCCGGAACGAGACGGGTTGACATTACCATCACGTTGAATGCTGGAGTCGGCAAAAACAGCAAGGTTGGCACCACGGTGTACACGCGATCGTGGTCGGACGCCGGGGAGTGTAGCGGTGAGCTGTACTTCGCCGACCTGCGGGTGAACGGAGGAATCAGCGTCGACACCGAGCAGGTGAGAGGCCCCAACTGCGGCGACAACTCCTACTCCGGAGCCGGGGTATATAGGCTTGACCCCCGTGACGACGGGCAGTTGGCATTCGCTAGCAACAGTTACACCGGCATGCTCACCCAAAGCTGACAAATGAGGACGGCGGCTGACGACGGATCGCAGGGCTGTTCCTCGATCCTCTGTGGTGTATACCCTATCGGTAGTAGAGGTCGACGCCTACCGGCCCGGCGGCGCGCTGTCGCCGCGTCGGCCGTTCGGGGATTTCCCATCGACCTCGACGGTGAACGACACGAACCAGCGACCTGCCGCGCGCGACCAGTCGGGCATGCCAGGTTCCCATGCCGGGCGGTTCGGCTCGGGTTGCCCCGTCGCAAGGCGAGGCGGCATTAGCGCCACTGTCCGGCGCTCTCATGTGACGGCTACACCCACCTCCCCACCCTCACCACACGACCACGCCACGTCTCGCCGCCCGGGAACAGCCCCGAGATCGACGAACTCGAACCCGCCGCGAGAAGCCAGTCGCCAGTATCAGATCGTCAGTCGCGACCGCGACCGCGACCGCGACCGCGACCGCGACCGGAGTGAACCACGCCCTACGGCCTCCCCCAGCCCACCACCCACCCGAGGTTCGGACTTGCTCGTCTAGTGCAATCGACGTTGCGGCCGGGAGCGCCGAGCCGTTGCCCTCGCGCCCGAGACCGGCCACAGCCGCCGAACCGATTGAAGTCTTCGATGACCTTGCCACGCTACAGCGCGTCGCCGATGCCCTGCGGGCACTGGATTGGGACTTGCCGCCCGGCGAGGGTGTTGGGCGATAGACGGCTCTCCGGCGGCTCTGGTCTCCGAGCGCCGTTCACCAGAGGATGGCCCGTAGCAGCGCCACCCATGTCCCGAGGAGTGCCATGCCCACGCACCAAACCGCCACCTCGCTCCGCGCGCTGGACGGCGTGCGCCTCGCCGCGTCATTGACCACGCCGGATGCCGCGGCTGACCGGGCTGTGGTCCTGGTTCACGGCGGCGGCGTCACCCGTGAGGAGGGCGGCTTCTTCACCCGGCTGGCCGTCGGACTGGCCGAGGCAGGCGTGGCGTCGCTCAGATTCGACCTCCGGGGCCACGGTGAGAGCGACGGCCGCCAGGAGGAGCTAACGCTGTCGTCCATCCTCAACGACATTCGGGTGGCCATCGCTCACGTGCGGGATGCGGCCAGCGTCGATCACGTGAGCCTGCTCGGCGCGAGCTTCGGCGGGGGCATCTGCGGCTACTACGCGGCGAAGCGGCCGGACGACGTCGCCCGCCTGGTGCTGCTCAACCCTCAGTTCAACTACAAGTGGCGCACGATCGACAGCCGGCCGTACTGGCACGACGACCGCCTTGACGACGACATGGTGAAGACGCTCGACGAGCAGGGGGCCATCACCTTCACGCCGACGCTCAAGCACGGCCGCCCGCTGCTGAACGAGGTGTTCTGGCTGCGGCCGGACGAGGCCATCGGCGAGATCGCCGCGCCCACACTGGTGGTACACGGCACCAAAGACACGCTGGTGCCGATCGAATCGTCGCGGGCCGCGATGGGCAAGTTCACCGCCGAGCACCGGTTGGTCGAGGTCGAAGGCTCGCAGCACGGCTTCGCCGTCCATGACGACCCGCAGTACCTCCAGCCCCAGAGCCAGGAGTGGCAGGCGTTCGTGATCCGCACCGTCGCCGAGTGGCTGACAGACGGATAGGTAGGACCCCTTCTGCTCACCGATCACAATCAAGTGGCCCCAGGAGAACCAAGGTTCCCCAGGCCGGCCCAGTCCTGCATCCCGGCCGTGATCAACGATTTGACCTTGGCCTGCCCCTCGACGAGCACGACGTCCGTGAAGCACGCGCATTGCATCAGCGGGCTGCTCCGCGCCACGCACACCACGATCCCGGTCACCTGGAGCCCTCGTGCGGCGGCGATCAGGTTCTCGTCGACCGCTGGCAGCGGCAGCTGCTTCACCAGCTCCGATGCGAACTGCCGCTCGACGGAAGACCGGTTGACCAAGCCGAGCGCGCGGTTGGCGAACTCGCCCATCCCCTCATGAAGCCGCTCGCGCCCTTCCAGAATGGCCCGTGCCAGGCGGGCAAGCGTCTCGCATCGCCGTCCCGACCAGGAGCGAGTCACCCGCTGCCACACCTGGTCACTGACGTACCTGGTCGCCCTGTCGCCAACAACAGCCGGGAAGTTGGAAGTGATCAGGCCTGCGGACGACTCCGATGCCGACCGCACCTGCAATTCCTCACGGCTCGGAGGCCGCGGCGCTGGAGGACGTGGCGCTGCTGGCACGGTTCCCAGCCGGGGTGCCGGCGGTATCGCCGAGGTGCTCCGGCGTGGACGGGTCTGCCGAGTCTGCATCGTCGGCCACGACTGGTGATGCGAGCGGATGTAACAGCGCTGACCGGCCTCCTTGACAGGGTTCCGACATCTCGTCCCGTCGGGACAGATCGCACCGCACCGATACCGATACCGCGCCATGCACTGAGCGTCCAGCCTGCGACGCTAAGTAAGCAATAGCCGAGTTGGCCATCCGTTGACTAAACGAGATAGTCCACCGTGGCAGGCAGATTCGGCCCGGATACACCGTTGACCCACAAGGAGCCGCGATACTCGGCCAGGTCGCAGGGCGTGTTCTAACTGCTACGCAAGCATCGCTTCCCGGAAGTCCCGTGGCCCTGGACGCGCTCGCCACGGCTCAAGCGTCCGACCCACATCAGCCAGGATCGTCAAGGTCCGGCCCGAGCTGGTCGCATGAGCGATCCGCAGTGCATCGAGCGCCGCAGCGGCGGCCTCGTCTGGATGCCCACTGAGGGCAAGGGCCGCGGCCCGACGAGCACCGAACAGTCCGGTGTCCCGACGCGACAGCGAACCCGTGCTCAGGATGCCCCCGAAGATGCCGGCCGCCCGGTCAGGAACGCCTGCCTCGGTGTAGATGGCGGCCGAGCGCAGCTGGAGCGTGACGGTGGTGAAGTGAGACTCGGTCGATGTCGTGGCGCCGGACTCGGCCTCGTCGAGCACATGCCGGGCATTGTCGAGCTTCCGCTCGATAACGGTCAGCGACTCGCCGTGGGTGGCCAAGGCGAGCGCCTCCTGCTGCAACCGCTCGGCGTGGACGGCGGCCCGGGGCGCGGGACACACCCGGGAGGCGGCCTCAGCGAGCGTCAGCATCCGGGCCAGTTCCCGGCCGTCGTAGGCCATCTGCGATTTCTTGATCAAGACATACGCCTGCATGGAGTCGTCCTGAGCTTCCTGAGCCCACTCCATGGCCCGGTCGTACCAGTACGCGGCCGAGCCGGGGTCGTGGAGGTCGCGGTAGAGCCAGCCGGCGAACTCCGCACCGTCAGCCCCGACGGCCAGCAGGTCACGCCGGATTTCAGGCCGGACGTCGCGGGCGTGCTGCTGGATGGCACCAAGCACGCCGAGGACCAGCGGTAAGACACCCAACGGGCCGGCTTCGCCGTCATCAGCTTTGCATCGCTCGAACTGCCGGGCGAAGAAGCCGACGACCGAGCCGTCCAGGTAGCGGCGGGCATCGTCCAGGGCGGCGGCCACGTGCTGCAACTCATCGAGGCCAGCCACCGGCAGGACATGAGCCGCCACCCGACGCGCGGTCGTGCCGCGGATAGCCGGTGGCCCGCCTGGTCTATCCGCAGTTTCGGAATCGGACGCCAGGTTCGCGACGAGATCGTCAAGGCCGTTGGCCCTGGCGGCGCTGGCGTCTATCGGCAGCATGACCTCCCGGCCGCCCAGCAGCACCGGCATCAGGACCGGTGGCTGAGCCTCGGTAACGCCGGCACGGGCACGCGGCGAGCCGGGCAGGTCGAACCACAGCAGCTCGGCCGGTATGCCGAGGATCTGGCTGTAGCGGATCAGCTTGGTCAGTTCCTCGGGTGCCCGGCCGTTCTCGATGCGGCTGAGCTGGGCCTGGGTGAGGCCGAGCCAGGTGCCGACGAGTTCCTGGGGCAGCGTGTGGCCGTGGTGCGGGTGGTTCCGGTAGGCGAAGATCACCCGGCCCATGTGCCAGGTGGCCAGAGCGTCACGCATCTGGTCGAGCGTCCAGAACGCCGACGGCACGGCTGGCGGCCGGGCCTGGGTGTCGAGGGCGGCGCTCTGGCAGGGGCTGCACATCGGGCGCAGGTTGTCGGCGGCCAGGCGGTGGCCGCAGCGGGTGCAGTGGCGGAGCGGGTGCGTGCTCGTCACCGTCTCCCCCTCGGTCGCGCGTCGGACGATCACCAGGACGCTAACACTCCCGGTAGCAGGGTCTATGCGTCGCGCGTATGTCGATCATCACGCATTGGCATGGTCGGGGCGGATTCCGGGCCTGACGCTGAAGACCGTTTCACGTCCTTGATCGGGATGCCGCAGACCAGCCCCGCCGCCCCTCGTGGGTGGCGCGTCGGTCTGGCCTCCCCGGTGCGAAAGGGGGTTGCCCCGTGGCCCTCACGGTCGCCGTACCCGTCTTCGGCCCGCCGGCCGCTGGTAAGACGACGCTGACCGCGAGCCTCGGTCAAATGCCGGGGCATACCGTCTTCCGGCTTCGAGAGCACGTCCCGGAAACCATCCTGGCGGCCACGGCCACCAGCGCCGAGCGGCTGGGCTGGATCGACGACTTCACCGTGGTCACGGCGCTGCGCGGCTACCTCAACACCGTGGCGCAGGGCGGCCAGATCCACACCGTCTTCTTCGACAACTTCCCTGGTAACGCCACCCAGGTCCGCCTGTTCCTGGCGGCGCTTCGTCAGCACGCGCCGGACTGCGTAGCCCGCGCCGTGGAACTGACGGTCGACGTCACGACGCTGTACCGGCGGGCCTTCCAGCGCCGGGTCTGCCACCGCTGCGAACGCGACCCCATCCGCGACCCCCGCCTCCCGGCCGTGCCCAGTACAGATGATGCCCAGCGCTGCGCCCGCTGCGGCGGCATCCTCCACCCCCGCCGGGGCGACGCGCCCCGCCTGCTGCGTGCCCGACTCAACCGCTACCGCCAGACCGCCGACGGCATCCGCCAGGCGTTCGCGGCAGCCGGCATCCCGGTGGCCCAGCTCGACAGCAGCACCTCAGCCGACCACGTCGCTCACGCCGTCACGGCGCTACTGACCCCGAGGAGCAGCCAACTATGACCACTATGTCCCTTGACCCCCCGCGCGTCCGCACGGACGACGACTACGGCCACGCCCGGATGCCCCGTCGGGCGGGTATGCCGGCGCCGGAGCGGATCGAGCGCATCGCCTACGGCCGGTTCCGCAATGTCTACCTCTACATCACCGAGGCTTGCCAGCTGCGCTGCGAACACTGCTACATGGGTGATCGGCTGGACCGGGCGCTCAAGCTGACCCTGCCGGAGATCGCCGCGACGCTGACCACTTGGCGGCGGATGGGCGGCAGCAAGCTGACCATCCTCGGCGGCGAACCGACGCTGCATCCGAACTACGTGGACGCCATCCGGCTCGGCCGGCAGCTCGGCTACGAGGACGTCATCACCACGACCAACGCCCAGAAGCCAGCGGCGCGGAGGTTCCGGCAGCTGGAGCCGGAGGACTTCGCCTACGTCCAGGTCAGCCTCGACGGCGGCAGCGCCGCCACCCACGACCGGGTACGCGGCGCTGGCACGTTCGACACGGCGCTGGAGACGACCGCCGAGCTGACGAGCCGCGGCTTCGACACGCGGATCATCTGCACCGTCAACCAGGCCAACCAGCCGGACGCCCTGAAGCTGCTGGACACCGCCGACGAGCTCGGCGTGTCGCTGGTGAAGTTCCACGTCTTCTCGACCATCGGCGTCGGGCACGGCAACGCCGACATGGCCATCGGACCGGCGGAGTGGGTGACGTTTTGCGACGTGCTGAACGAGATCGCGCCCGGCTACCAGACGCGGGTCTGGTACCAGCCGACCTACGCCCGCCGCGACCAGATGGCCCGCTACGCCGCCGAGGGCTACCAGGGTTGCATCGGGCGGACGCTGGACCGGATCTCGATCTTTCCCGACGGCAGGTGCTACGTCTGCTCCTACCTGTTCGACACCGACCTGTACTTCGCCCGGATGCAGGACGGCCAGGTGGTGCTCAACCGCGGTGACAACGAGTTCGACCTGTTCACGAAGCCGCTCACGACGAGTGCCTGCGGCGGCTGCAAGGCCACGGCCTGCCAGGGCGGCTGCCCGGCCGAGGAGATCGTCATGGGTGGCTCGTCCTGCGCCGCCGAGCCGGACATCGTGCCGGTCTGCCGGCTATGGAAGTCCAGCGCCAAGCCCGAAGACTGAGGAGAAGATCCAGATGGAGCACATCATCTCGCCGCTACGCGGGCTGGACTGGAACGACATCGACGCCGTGGAACACGCCACCCGGAAGGCACTCACCCAGCTGGCCGACGACCCGGAGTTCGTGCGGGAAGCCCTGCTTGCCCTGCCGGAGCGGCCGGAGCTGCTGGCCCTCGCCGAGCACTACGACATCCTCGACAAGATCGTCCTCTACCAGGACGACGCCGGCATCCGGGTGCGGCTGCACGTCTTCCTGCCCGGCCACTTCGACCGGCCGCACAACCACCGCTGGTCGTACGCCAGCCTGATCTTGCGCGGGGAGTACCGGCACTACCTGTTCGGCGACGTCGACGTGGACACCGAACCCGAGCCAGGCAGCCTGGCCGCGTTGCAGGTCCGCCAGGAGCAGGCCGGCGCCAGCTACGCCCTGCACCACGCGATGGTGCACGCCGTGGTAGCCGAGCCGTACACCGTGTCACTGGTCATCCGGGGGCCGGCGGTGAAGGACCGCTTCCTGGTCATGGACCGCAAGACCGGTGAGAGCTGGTGGCAGTTCGGCGCCGCCCAGGAGTCGGCGGGCGAGGCCGCCCGCAAGCGGATGCCCCGAGAGCGGCTCGACGAGCTGACGAGGATGCTGCGGGAGTGGGATCTGTTCTGACCGAACGTGCGGATCGGGGCTACTGGTGCCCGATGACATGATCCACGGCATGGCGGACGAGAGGTTCAAGGACAGCTACATGGGCGAATGGCAGCTCGCCGGCAGTAGCCAGCCACCCGTCGGAGGCGTGCTGACCATCGGCGAGCAGATTCAGCTCCGGACCCCTCGCGGGCTGCGGGACCGCCCCGCTGGTCGGCACATCCAGCACGACCGCCTCACCAACGAAGTGATCATCGGTGACGTTCCGGGACCGGACAACAAGGTCACCCTCCTCGGCTGCCGGAGTGGCGCGAGCAGGACAACCCCGAACGGCATCGGCGACATCGAGACCTTCGCCTCCGCGATGCTGATCGGTGACCGCCACCTGAGCAAGGCTAGCGAACAGACGTTTGACCAGCTCTCGTTCCGGCTCACCGGCCTCAACAGTTGGATGGGCCGACATCCGTTCACCGATGACTCCGATGCCGACTCTGGGGCCATGTACTTCAGACGGCCGCCAGAGGTGACCTTCCCGGTACCCGATGGCCAGGCGATGATCGGCCGGAGCTACAGCGCCACGCACGGCGACACGGTCGGAAGCATCCGGAGCGAGGAGGAGATACAGATCCAGCTCGACCGGCCGCAGTCGTTCAACGCCCTGTACGTGCGCTACATCCGGCCGCTGCGCTTCTTCTTCGATCTCGCCACCGATGAACCCTGCCGGGACAGCCATGTGATCATGGCCAACTCCAAGGTGTTGGCCTCCTATGGCCTGTCTGCGCCCTTCCAGGTTCGGTACGGGGATGCGGCCGAGCCGGAGTACACCAGATCCATCCGCCAGGAGATGGTGTTCACGCTCGATGACATCGAGCCGGCCACCCACCTGCCCCTCTGGTTCGAGCTGGAGGCCCGGCTCAACCCGGTCTGTGATCTGCTGTTCTCGCTGCGAGAGCAGTCGATGCGCTTCATCCCGACCCGGGCCTTCACCGCGGCCTCGGCGGCCGAGGGGATGCACAGCCGCCTGTACGGCAAGAGGGACACCGCCGCGCACCAGGCGCGGCTTGATCGGATCTACCAAGCCGTGGGCGAGGGTCCGGACCAGCAATGGCTGAAGAACAAACTCATGCACTCCGACATCACCTACGCCGGGATGCTAGGCAACCTCATCAACGAGGCGGGGGTCGCCTTCGCCCCGTACCTCGGCCTACAGGTCAAGCGGTGGACCCGGCGCATCAACGACTACCGGAACATCGTGGCCCACACCCTGCCCGGCATGGCCAAGCGACCGGAAGAGGTCCTACGGCTGGCCTCCACCGTCGAGCTGCTGCTGCGGATCATCCTGCTGCGCCGCCTCGGCTTCACCGAGGAGCAGTGCCTCACGATGATCAGCCGCACCTGGCGCTGGCCACGGTTCCGAGCAGCGCTGCCCGTCGAGGTGCCGTACGTCTGCTTGCCGTCAGGCTCAGACCGTCAGCCGAGCCCGGCCAGCCGCAAGGGCCTGTAGTTCCGCGAGCGTCGGGAGCGGCTCGTGATGGGCGCGCTCACAGCGCAGAGCCCCACTGGCGGCAGCCAGTTCCAGGGCATCGCGCATCGACCAGCCCTGATGCAAGCCGTAGATCAGGCCGCCGGAGAAGGCGGTGCCGGCGCAGTGGGTGTGCCGTACCTGCGCCTCGAAAGCCGGCACCCACACTCGTCGGCCGTCCCCGACTGCAATGGCGCCGGATGCCCCGGCGGTGATCATCGCCCAGCGAGCATCCGTCGCGTGCAGCAGCGAGGCCGCCACCGCCGGGGCGGCCTCGTGCTCGGCGTCGTCGACATTGGTCTGGATCAAGGCATCTGGATGATCATGGATCGCGGCGGCCATCGCCGGCGAGAGCGCCGAGCCGCCCAGGTTGATCAGTGTCGGCACGCCGGCCGCCCGCGCGGCCTGGATGGCGCGGACGGCAGCGGCCTCGATGAGCTGGTAGCAGTCAATGTAGGCGAAGGAAGCCCTGGCGAGCGGTGACAGATCGACCGCGGCCAGGGCTTCGGCGACGCCGGGGAGATACGGGAACCAGGTGCGAGTGCCCTGGTCATCGGCAACGATCACAATGGACGGGGTGGGCATACCGGGCGCCAGCTCGGCGGAGGCCGCCACCCGATGCCGATGGAGCCAGGCCCGCACCTGATCGCCCTGGACGTCGTCGCCGATGTCGTTGCTGATCACCAGCGCCGGCACGCCGAGCGCGGCCAGAACGGCGGCGGCCATTGGGCCATCGGCCGCGATCGAGGACTCGGCCCGCCGAACCTCGGCCCCGTGGTTGGCCGGAGGGAAACGATCAACACTCCAAAGCGATGCAGCAGCCAGGTAGCTGAAGCAGACCACCGGGCCGGGATCATCCCCGGGCATCGCTACCAGCCGTAGATCGAGAAGGGCTGGCCAGCGGCGATGTGTTCGAGGGCGGTGCGGCAGTAGGCGATCATGTGGCCGGGAAGCTCGTCGAGTGGGAACCAAGCCAGCCCGCTGCACTTGTCGGGCTCGCGGTTCTCCGGCTCGCCATCCCATGCTCGGACCGTGAAGAAGAAGGCGGCGCGGCCACCGCTGGATGAGTTGTGCATAACGTGGGCAAACTCGACTGCTTCGGGTTGGATCGTAACGCCAATTTCTTCCTTGGCTTCACGGATCAGAGCGGTGACTACAGATTCCCCGGCTTCGAGGTGGCCGGACGGAAGATGGTAGGCACCGTCTTCATAGCCGGTGTTCTGGCGGCAGCCGAACAGGACTTTGTTGCCTTGGAGCAAGACGAGGTGGACGTCGGTGGTGAGTTGGTGGCGAGGCATGAGCGGGTCTCCTTTGACCGATGCCGGGATCAGCCTGTGCGTGTATGACCTGCTGGAAGTATAACGCGAATGCCTCGCTATTCCGATACGCCAGGCCAATTTAGCGACCGTAGTCTTCGATCAGGAAGTCCGCGGCGGATACTGATTCCGACTCGCCTTCGAGCGGGCGTGTAGCCGATCGATACCCTCACGAGCCCCCTCAGTCCATCTCACAGGGTCAGGC